>DASYRY010000190.1:0-6070 GCA_036004025.1 Candidatus Polarisedimenticolia bacterium
CGCCCAGGCGCGCATCACCCGGGCGAACGCCGAGGCCAAGGCGATCGAGGTGGTCTCAAACGCCGCCGAGCGATTCTTCCAAGGGCGCGCGGAGGTCAGCAAGCGTCTCGACGTGCTGAACCACATCCTCGCCGCCCAGACGAAGTACATCATCCCTGCCGGCTCGGATCTGGTGAATGTCCTGGGGCTGGACGACAAGAGCGTGCTTCCCATCAAGCACGCGCCCGGCAAGGGCCAGACCTAACGCGCGGCGCTCACTCGTCGCCGCCGGAGCGCCAGATCCGATCGCGCTTGATTTCCGAGTGGTGACGCTTCTCCTCGAGCCTCGAGTGGCGCCTGGAGGCCGGAATCCCCGTCTTCTTCCTCACTTTGGGTGAGGTCAAGGCGCCGCGCAGCAACTCGGCGAAACGGACCTCCGCAGCGTCCCGGTTGATCGCCTGGCTGCGTGATTTCTGAGACACCACCCGGAGCATTCCCTCCGAGTTCACCCTCGTCGCCAGCTTCGAGAGGATGCGTCGCTTCTGCTCCGACGACAGCGAAGGAGAGGCGCGCACGTCGAATCGCAGCGTCACCCGGCTGTTCACCTTGTTGACGTTCTGCCCTCCCGGCCCGCCGCTTCGCGAGGCGGAGAAGACAAGCTCCTCTTCGGGGATGGAGAGTCCGGGAAGGATCCGGATCATGAAGCTCCCGTCAGGATTCGTCCTTCTGCCCGAGGGCTTGGAGGATCTGCTCCGCCAGCCTCAGGATGTGGGCCTGCTCTTCCGGAGGGGTGTCGATGAAGGTCGCCCTCTCCGCGAGGTATCTCAGGAGCGTCGCCTCCCGGGCATCGAGCTCCATCCTGAGACCTCCTTGCGCGGTCCTCTCATGTTTCATGGAAGCTCCTATCGACCTTGTTCACCGGCGTATTCGTCGCCACACCGGACGCTTCGCGGCTCGGTACGCTGGCACTGAAGGCTGTCGGTCATCCCGGAGGCGAGCACCGCGCAGGCCATGTCGGTGGCGGTCCTTCGAGCCTCCTCCACCGAAGCCCCATCCGCCTTCCGGCACGCGCTCCGCCCCTCGAAGTCGATGCAGACCTCGCAGGTGTGGCGTCCCAGGGACGCGCTTGCGTACCAGATCAGACCGAGCATCACCAGTGCGAAGACGCCGCCCAGGATGGCGGATTTTGCCATCCGGCCGCCAGGGCCGGCCTGTCGATTCCCCATCGCTCACCTCTCCCTCCTATCATACGCCGGAGCCTCGAGGAAGGATCTGCCTGGGGCCGGTAGGCGCGGTTTGCATTCTCTGTTACCCTTGAGACTTAGGCTGAGGAGGACCCAGTCGATGAGCGGAGGGAAAAGAGAGCCCGCGCCCACCGCGGAGGCGATGGCGCGCATCCTGGCGGTGACTCGCGAGCTAGCGCGTCCCCTCGACCTTACCACGATGCTCACCCACGTCATCGACGCCGCCCGGGCGGTGCTCCGGGCCGATCGCGGCACCGTCTTCCTCTACGATTCCAAGAGCCACGAGCTTTACTCCACGGTGGCCACGGGCGTCACCACGCTACGCTTCCCGGCCAACCGCGGAATCGTGGGCGAGTGCGCCGAGTCCCGCCATCTCATCAACGTCCCCGACTGCTATGCCGACCCCCGGTTCAATCGCGAAGCCGATCAAAAGACGGGGTACCGTACGCGATGCCTGCTCACCGTCCCTCTCATCGGCTACGACAACTCGCTGGTCGGAGTGATGCAGGTCCTCAACAAGGACGAGGGGGTCTTCACCGTCGAAGACGAGCAGATCGCGGACGCCCTGGCCGCGCAGTGCGCCGTGGCGATCCAGAGGATGCAGATGCTGGCGGAGATGCTCGAGAGCGAAAAGATGAAGCGGGAGCTTGCGGTGGCCCGCGACATCCAAGCCCGCGTGCTTCCCAAAGCGGTGCCGCGGCTGGCCGGATACGACCTGGCGGGCTGGAGCCGTCCCGCGAACCAGACCGGGGGTGACATCTTCGACATCATCGCGCTGGATGGGAACCGGCTGATGCTCCTGCTGGGAGATGCCACGGGCCACGGCGTGGGCCCGGCCCTCAGCGTGACCCAGGTCCGCGCCATGCTGCGCATGGCGGTGAGGCTCGGGGCGGACCTGGACGACGCCTTCCGGCACATCAATGATCAGCTCGTGGACGACCTTCCGGACAACCGCTTCGTAACCGCCTTCCTCGGTCTCCTCGATACCCAGAAACATCGGATCGTCTATCACTCGGGAGGCCAGGGACCCTTGCTTCATTTCCACGCGGAGTCGAGTCGCTGCGAGTGGCTCCCCGCCTCGACCATTCCCATGGGCTTTCTCGCAGGGATGCCCCTTCCCGAGCCGTGCCAGCACTCTTTGGGCCCGGGGGACATCCTGGGACTCATCACCGACGGGATTTTCGAATACGAGAACCCCGATTTCGAAGCGTTCGGACAGGGTCGCGTCGACGCTCTCGTCGTGAAGCACCAGCACGAGCCGATGGCGAAGCTGTTGGAGAAAATCGTCCATGAGGTGGAGCGCTTCGGAGGTCTCGCTCCCCAGAACGACGACATGACGATGTTGCTGGTGCGCCGGCTGCCCGGCTGATTCGGAAGGATCCTAGAAAGGAAGCTCCATCCCCTCGCGCGCGATCTCGGTGGAGGGGAGCTCCTCGCGGGCCACCCTGAGGACCTCCTCGAGATCCTTGTCGGAATGATCGGGATGATGGTGGAACAGCACGAGCGTCTTGACTCGGGCGGCGCGAGCCACGTGGACCGCCGCGTACCACGTGCTGTGGCCCCATCCTCGCCGCAGGCTCTCGTACTCCCCTTGTAAGTACGTGGCATCGTAGATGAGATAGTCCGCGCCTTCGGCGAAGCGTATCAAAGCCCGGTCCGTGGCCTCGTCGCCATGCTCGTGATCGGTGGCGAAGACGATGCTCTTGCCGGCGTGCTCGAGCTTGTACGAGAGGGAGCCGTCGGGATGGCGCAGAGGCAGACAGCTCACGCGGATGTCCGAGATTGTTCGCGGTAGCCCGTCTGTGTCCACGTATTCGACGCGCGATGGAACGCCCGCCAGCTTGACGGGAAAGTAGGGAGGCGAGATCAGCCCCTCCAGCACCTGGCCCACCGATTTCCCCCCCGACTTGAACCCGTGGAACGTGATTTTGCTGTGGGAGTCGTAGAGAGGGGGAAAGAACGGAAGCCCCTCGATGTGGTCAAAATGATAGTGCGAAAGGAAGATATGGTACTGGCGTGAGACTCCGTGCTTGAGCGTCGCGAGCCGATTTCCGAACATGCGAAGCCCGCTGCCGCAATCCAGGATGAGGTACTCCTCTTCGCTCAGCTCGGCGGCCAGACAGACGGTGTTCCCGCCGTAACCCAGCTTTTCCGGGTCGGGAGTGGGCACGGTCCCTCTCACTCCCCAGAATCGGAGCTTGTATCCGTTTTCGCTCAAGGGATTCCTCTCGAGCCATCGACCTGCCGTTTAGAAGCTTGAGCCACCGGCGCGGCCTAGTGCCACAATAAGAATTCTGCTCTACCATTCGAAAAACGGCGTATAGTATAGGGCCAAATCGATTCGCCGCTCCTGAATTCTATCAAATGAGTCGTGGAGGGCGGGGTACCGACCGCCAGGACAGGGGAGATTCGTATGCAAGAACGCAGGAATTCGATCCATGCCATCATCCTTCTTGCCGTCGCGATCGCAATCCTCGGCGGCTTCGCGGCATGGGCCGCCAGCAAGTCGGTGGATCTGGATGGCAAGAGCACCAACGGGGCGGAGAGCTCCGTTAGCTTGACGGTTCTCTCGACCTTCCCGGCCAAGATCGAGAACAAGGTGACCAATAAAGCGATTGGAGACACCTTCAGCTTCAACTGGCTATCCGCCGGTCCAGGCGGATTCGCCAGCTCGCTCGGAGCGGGGACCTCCACGGGAGTCGGCGTCAAGTGGACCTGGCAGACTTCCCAGACGGTCTACTCGTTCACGGGAAACGCCTGCACCAACGACATCTGCTTCAACAAGACTGGGGGACCGGACCCGGTCACGGCGCGGGGCCCTTTCGCCGTTCCCGGCCGCTCCCTGACCGCGTCCGGCGTGACGCTTTCCAATGCGTCCCTTTCCTCGAGCCTGCTCGCGTTCTTCAGTCCGCCGAAAGTATTGTTCCAGGTCACCAGCATCGTCGGCCCGACTTCCGGGAGTTCGGTGGGCTACACGACCGCCGTCAACAACACCTCGCCGACGACGGTGACCCTCGACATTCCCGCCTATCCACCCGGATGCTGTAACGACGTGCACCAGCTCAATTGTGACGGGAGCTGCGTCTATTACCTCACGGATCCTCTGAATTGCGGCGCGTGTGGCAACCAATGCGCGGCCGGATCGGCCTGCTACGACGGCGTCTGCGTGGCCGCTTGTCCCGCTGGCACGACTTTGTGCGGCGAGACCTGCGTCGATCTTCTCAACGATCCGCTGAATTGCGGCGCGTGCGGCAACGCATGCGGCGATAACCAGATCTGCACTTCCGGCGCCTGCTTCAGCTGCCGGCCTCCCGAAGGGACGGCCTGCGACAATCACTGCGTGAACATCCGTACCGACTCGCAGAATTGCGGTGGGTGCGGGATCAACTGCAACGATCTTTGCCCTTCCACGGGTCAGGGGACCTGCAGCCAGGGGAAATCGTGCACCTGCGTTCCGGGTGCGGGTGGACTCTTCTCGCCTCCCCAGGTAGGGGAAGTGATCGAGGCGCCGTTGTGTGAAAGCCAGCGGATCCAGGAAACGCTGGTGCCCGGCGCCACCTTCAAGGAGTGCCGGAACAGCTCCGTCCTGGCCAAGGAGGTCGCGAACACCGTCGCCATCTGTGACGGCGGCAATGTTCCCGGCACCGACGGCCTGTGTGACAACGGCGCTCCGCCTTCCGTGGGAACCTATCGGGTGCTTCTCCCGGATCTCACGAAGCCGATCCAGCCGATCACCATCACACCCTCGTGGCTCCAGCTCTTCGACGCGAGCGGCGACGGACTGCCCCAGCCGGGCGAACCCGCGGGGCTGAAGTTCTACGTGGTGAACGCCGGTGCCTCCAATCTCACGAACGTCCTGGCGACCTTCTCCTGCCCGGCCGTGGATCTCGTGGACGACGGCGTCGATCTACCGGTGGGGATCGGTGTGACGAACGCGACGCGGAGCTACCCGAACATCCCGGGCACGCCCGGGACGAGCGGGGACTGCAATTCCCCTCCACCCACGTTCACGCCCGTCGGGAACGCCCTTCAGTTCGACTTGAGCGTGGCGGCGAACCATCCTGGCGAGACCACCCATCCCTGCAACCTGCATTTCACCGGCTCGACTTCGGGCGGGCCTTTCACCCAGGACGTGCCCGTCACCGTCGGGATCGGCGGCCAGTGCGATCCGACGAACGTCCAGGGCGATTTCGACGGCCTCGTGGGGCTCGACTCTCCCATGGCGAAGCTCGTCCCCGAGGAAGATCTCATCACTCCCTTTCCCGCGAAGGCTTTCCAGCAGGGGAAGACCCGTCCCATGCGACTCAAGGTGTTCTGTGGAACGCTCAACCTGGACGACTCCCTGACCGATCTTCCGCAAATCGTGGGCCTCTCGGAGGCCACTCACGGGACCATCGACATCACGAAGATCAACCTGAACGACGAGGCGAATCCTTTCGATCCCTTCTTCAAGTACATCCCCCAGACCCAGAGCTGGGGTTACCAGACACGCACCAAGGGGCTGGCGAAAGGGACCTACACGATATTCATCCGGATCGCCAACAAAAAGATTTACAAAGCGGGGTTCGTCCTGAACTGATTTCCTGGAAACCGATACACTTCTGGAGAGTCCCTCGGGTGGACGACCCGAGGGACTCCCGGGGTTCTCTCCCACAGCTCACAACTCAATGCACGGAGGGGTCGAGAATGATTCCCTGTCTCCAGCGCGCCCGCCGAAGTGCCGCGTTTCCTGCTCTCCTGGCCATCCTGCTCTTCTCGGTCCGCTCCGGCGCGGCCGAGGAGGAAAACTCCGTCGCGAAAATCACTTCGCTGCAGAACCAGGTGGAGACCCGTGGCGCGGAAAAGAC
>DASYRY010000191.1:0-1799 GCA_036004025.1 Candidatus Polarisedimenticolia bacterium
GAACCGGTCTCATGATCGGAACGCCCGGATACATGGCCCCGGAGCAGGCGCGTGCGGACGGGATGGCGGACAAGGCAGCCGACATCTACTCGCTCGGCGTGATCGCGTTCGAGGTCCTGACCGGATCGCCTCCCTACGAGCATGAGAACGGATTCGAGGTGATCCTGGCTCACATCAACAGCCCGATCCCGAAGGCGAGCGAACGAGGCGCCGACCTGCCGAAGTCGATCGACCCCGTTCTGGCCCGGGCCCTCGCCAAGGAACCCACCGATCGCTTCGTCACCGCGACCGAATTCGTCGAGTCGCTGATCGGCGCGCTACGAATCAAGCCCAGTGAGGCCCCGGCCGCGCTCCAGTCGATGACGCAAACCATCTCGGTTGACCAGCTCTCCGCGCATCGAAAGAAGAAGGACGAGCCCGAAACTCCCGGTCCGGACACGCCGTCCGATCAGCAGCGGCAGATCACGGCCGTTTCCGTCAACGTGAAGGAGTTGGCGGAGATCCTCTACGAGAAGGAAGCCGACGCGGAGCGGGTCCGGTCCACCATGGACGCGCTCTGGGGGGCGCTGAGCGAGGTCGCGAAGGGGCATGGCGGCGCCACGCACAGCCACACCGAGGACACGGGGCTCATCCTTTGGGGACGGGACCGGGCGCGCGAGGACGATTCGGAAAACGCGATCCGGGCCACGCTGGCCATGCGTGACAAGGTACTCGCCGAGACACGCAAGGTGCTCGGAGCCAAGTGGGAGCCGGCGGAGGAAAACCCGCTCCCCTTCTCGGCGGGGATCACGACCGGGCCCGTCCTACTGGAGCGCGAGACGGACAGCGGAAACTATGTCGCGAGCGGTGCGCCGATCACGCTAGCCGGCCGGCTGAAGGACGCGGCGCCCCCTGGGGGGATCCTCGTCGCGCATGAAACCTTCACCCTGGTTCGAGGGGTCTTCACGTTCACGCAGGGAGAGCCGCTTCGCGTCCGCGGGCGCAAGGAGCCGATCGAAGTCTACATCGTCACCCAGGTGAAGCCGCGCGCCTTCCGTCTCCGGGCGCAGGGAATCGAGGGCGTCGAGACGAAGATGATCGGGCGCGAGATCGAGCTGCGCCTCTTGCAAGAGGCCCTGACCCTGACGCTCGAGGATGGAGAAACGCAGGTCGTCACCGTGGTCGGCGAGGCGGGGGTCGGAAAGTCCCGGCTCCTCTTCGAATTCAGCAACTGGACCGATCTTCAGGAGCAGACGATCTGGTTCTTCCAGGCACGCGCCACGCAACCCTCCATGCTGGAGCCCTACTCGCTCACCCGGGACCTTTTCTCGTTCCGATTCCGGATCCTGGACTCCGATGCTCTGGCGGTCGTGCACGAGAAGTTCGTCAAGGGCGTTGCGGAATTCCTGGGGGAGGGATCCGAGAGGAAAGCGCATTTCATCGGGCAGCTCGTCGGCTTCGATTTCTCCGACAGGCCGGAGGTGGAGGCCGCGTTGAAGGATGGAGACGCCTTCCGCCGCGTGGCCCAGGACTACCTGGGTGAGCTATTCACCACTGCTTCGAAAGTGAACCCGGTCATGATCCACATCGAGGACATCCACTGGGCCGACGACCGATCCCTGGACCTCGTCAACAACCTGGTTCGGGACAACACGGGCCTGCCGTTGTTCGTGCTCTGCATGGCGCGACCGAGTCTCTACGAGCGTCGCCCGCAGTGGGGCGAGGGGCAGCGCTTCCACGAGCGCATCCAGCTCGAGCCTCTCTCCCAGCTCTCCAGCCGCCGGTTGGTCCGGGAGCTTCTGAAGCACGTCCCCGAGGTC
>DASYRY010000192.1:0-6403 GCA_036004025.1 Candidatus Polarisedimenticolia bacterium
ACGAAACAACGACTCCTCCGGCTGCGACCAACGGGAGCCGGACGGCACCGCGTCGGCGTCCAGCCCAATTTCATGGCGCTTTCGCCGAAGGTGCTCGAGGCAGGTGTATCGCGCCACCCGGCCGGCATAGGTGCCCAGGGAGGAGTCGCCGCGGAATCGGCCCGATCGCAGGCTGAGGAAGACCCGGGTCACCGCCTCCTGCGAGAGATCCCGGTTCAGCGCCTCATCGCCAAAGCGAAACCCCTTCACGGCGAGGTCGACCGCCAGGCGCACCTCGGCGAGCGCGGAAGGATCGCCGCTAAGGAAACTGACAATTCTCCCGTCTTGTCCGACACCGGTCGGCATCCGATCCCCTGGTCGATTTGCCCGGTAATATACGGGGGGAATCCCGCCCGCGCACGATAATTCCGCGAAACCTTTCCGCCCCTCGCGACACTATTCCTGAGCCATCTCTCTGCGAACCGACCTCGCGGTATCAGAAGAGTCGGGCGGTCCCGCTCGGAACGAGCCTATCGGGATCCATGGCGCCACGAGGGATGTCTCGAGGGCGGATTTCACTTTCTTCAACCCATCGCGATCGAGGTCAAAGCCATGAAGCGCAGCCTTTTACTCTGTATCGTCCTGTTGATTTCCACGATTTCGATCGCCTCCGGTCCGGCCGAAAGGTCTTCGGAGACTGGCACGGACAATCCCCACGTCCGGCGCTTGCTGAAGCAGGGAGTCTCTCCATCTCAAATCATCGGAATCGACGGCTCCGGCGTTCCCCTCGTCTGCGGCACTCGTGGAGAGGAATTGCAGCCTGGTCCGCGCGCCGAAACGGTGACCGGCGGCCTCCCTTCCGGCTTTAGGAGCTGGGAAGCCATCCCCGGAGTGATCCGGGACGACGGCGTCGACAGCTTCGTCCTGGAGGTGAACACGAACGGAGCGGTGAATCGTGTGACCGCCACCGACGTGTTCTCCTACGTCACTCCGCCGCTGCCCCCGCCGTTCGATCTGCGCGACGACGGTCTTCCGCCCGATCGCGTCGCCGGGGACTTCATCTTTACTGCAGGCCCTTTCGTCCGCAACACTTCCTATCCCTACCCGACGCACTATCAGTATGATTCCGACAGCCCCGAGGGGCTTTACACGACCACGTTCGCATTTCTCGCCATCGAGGAGAGCGACGGCACTCAAAGCCGGTTTCTCATTCACCCGCAGATTGGCTTCCTGCGCTCGGATATTCCCGCGACACCCACGACCGCGCTCAGTCCCGACATCGTCATCTCTCCCCACCTGATCAACATCCGGACCGAAACGCGTGAGACCCAGAAAATGCTGCGCTCGGGGGGCGATGTCTCTCTCCTCTCCCTTCCCATCTATCAGGTCCTGCCTGACAAGATCCACCAATTCATCTTCGTCTCCACCAGCAAGATCGAGCAGGTGCCCTGGACCTCCGGATCCAACTTCATCGCGGGAATCCATGGCGGCGTGCGGGTCGATTATTCGGGTACCGGCCAAGGGATCTTCGACTTCAGCTCCGGACTGGGGAGCCAGGGGGTCCTCATGGGCTTCAATGCCTTGGACTCCTATGATCGCGGCGTGCTGAGCCACAATCTTACCCATGAGCTGACCCACACCTGGGCCGCCTTCATCTCCCCCTCGCTCGGTCTGAGCGACGGCAGCCACTGGCTTCCACGCAGCAACGTGGGGAGCCAGCTCGGAGGTTTTCTTTGGACCTCCAATCCTGACGGAAGCTACACGATCAACTGCAACGAGGGCCGCGGAGGCAACACCCACGCTCCTCCCATCGACCGGTACCTGGCGGGCCTGGTCGACGGGAGCGGCGTCCCTCTCCTGATGGCCTATTCGGAGGCCAGCCCATTCCCGTTCAACAAGTGCCTCGACTCAGGCGGCCACCTGGACGCAAGCGAGATCACGACCGTCCATCCCATTTCCGATCTCCAGGCCATGCACGGCGTGCGGACCCCTTCTCCCGCCACGTCGCAGAAGGACTTCGTGCTCGCCTTCGTGGCCGAGAGCTACGGCCGGCTCCTGAACTCCACCGAGATGACCTACTACGAGATCCTGGCGGACCATTACACGAAGGACGTCCCCCCCGGGGCTCCCGATCCCTATCAAGGCAGCAACTGGACCTCCGTGGCCCGCTACTGGGGAGGAGGGAGTCACTGGAGGAGCAAGCTCTACACCGATGCCGACCATGACGGCATCCTGGATGACGGAGACGGCTCCGGAACCGATTTCGATCATCCCTGCACCGGAGGGGCCAGCCAGGGGTGTGACGACAACTGCCCGGCGCTCGCGAATTCCAGCCAGGCGGACCTCGATGCCGACGCACGAGGCGACGCCTGCGATTCCTGCACGGACACCGACGCCGACGGATTCGGCAATCCCGGCTTCCCCTCGAACACCTGCCCCACGGACAATTGCCCCGCCGCCGCCAATCCTCTCCAGACGGATCTCGACGGCGACGGCGCGGGGGACGCCTGCGACAGCGACGCCGACGGCGACTCGTTCACGATCACGGGCAGCGGGACCCCTCTGAGCACCGTCGCCGGTTCCGAGCAGCTGATCGCCGGCACGAAGAGCGGGAGCCTCGCCGACATGCAGACCTCCAACAACCGTTACGAGCAGATCAAGGAGGCCAAGGTGGGCGCCGTCAGCCAGCTGGAGATGCGCTGGACGTTCACCGTTCCCGCCGGGCATCTTTCGGTGCTGTACGTGGAAGCGCACCAGAGCAAGAGCACCGACGAGGATCAGTTCCAATTCTCCTATTCGACCAACGGCACGACGTTCATCGACGTATTCACCGTCAAGAAGACGGCCGACGACAACCTGCCGCAGTCCTACCCGCTTCCGCCCGGCTTCAGCGGCACGCTGACGGTTCGAGCCAGGGACACCAATCGAAGCTCGGGCATCAAGCTGGATACCCTCTTCGTGGATCGCATTCATGTGGTCACCTCCAACCCCGCCGATTGCCGCGATCTCAACGGCGCCATCAACCCTGCCGTCCAGGAAGGCCCGCCGGGGACGCCCGTCTGCTCCGACGCCGCGGACAACAATTGCGACGGCAGAATCGACCTCGCAGACCCGAATTGCAAGCCATGACGAGGACGCCCTGACTTCGCGCCAGCAGGGACGCGCGGGGCTTGGGAATCGAAAAGGGCGACCTCCGGGTCGCCCTTTTCGCATTCTGGAGGAACCCCCAACAAAGGCGTTGCAGGGGTGTGGAACTTGACAAGGAGCGTGCATAATCGAGTATGGCTACTGTACGAGGAGGGCTTCTTCTGGCGGCTCCCGCCATCTTCATCCTTTTCATGGGACGGGGATGTGCGACCATGTCGAAAGAGCCCACGGTTCCCGCTCCCGGTGCGCCGGAGTTCACCGCCCAGCTTCAGAAGTATGTGGAAGATACCAAGCGGCTACGGAGCCAAGCCAAAGGCGCGGTATCCGAGGGCCAGACGCCCACGGAGCAGGCCGACGTCCTCGACAAGCGCCGGGCCATGCTTTCCCAGAGCATCTGCGACATGCGGGCGGGCGCGAAGCCCGGTGACCTCTTCACCACGACCGGCATCGAGCACATCAAGCGAGTGCTCGACGCCGCGTTCAGCGGGCCCGGCGCCGCGGCCATCCGCGACGCGCTGGAGGAGCAGAACGATCCTTCCATGTACAAGGGAAAGAGCCACAAGCTGGCCTTGAACGAGCGCATCTCCGCTCCTTCCGTTCCGGCCCTCCTGGCCGCCGACCTTCCGCCACTCCCCAAAGAAGTCGAATACCGCTTCCTCGGACGGGCGCTCGTTCTCGCGGACGCGGAATCGACCTGTGCACTCGACTATATCGAGGGCGCCCTGCCGGAGTCCCCCCCCAAGACTCCCCCGGCGCCCGCCGGTGCGCCCACGACGATCAAGACGCTTTCCTTCCTGCGTATGCCCCGCAAGGATCGCTCGGTCCGCTTCGCCGCGCTGGGAGACACCGGAACCGGAACGCTCGCCCAGCGAAAGGTCGCCGAGATCTTGTGGAGCTTCTACTCGCAGGACAATCGGTTCAAGTTCGTTCTTCTGCTGGGGGACAACCTATACGCCGGTCTCGAATCGGCTCAGGACTACCGGAACGAGTTCCTGGATCCTTACAAGCAGCTCCTGGATGCGCGGGTCCAGTTCCGGGCCGCGCTCGGCAACCACGATCTTGCGGGTCAGGTCGACTTCGCGCCGTTCAACATGGGAGGGAAGCCGTATTACTCGTTCCACGAGCGCAACGTCACGTTCGTCGCGCTCAACAGCAATGCCCCCGCGGACGTCGAGCAGCGAAAGTGGCTGGATCGGCAGTTCTCAGGCGATGGCTGGCGTATCTGCTTCTTCCACCATCCGCTCTACTCTTCAGGGACTCATGCCCAGGAATCGCGTCAAATCCGCGACCTGCTCGAAAAGGA
Source organism: Candidatus Polarisedimenticolia bacterium (assembly GCA_036004025.1). Lineage (GTDB taxonomy): Bacteria > Acidobacteriota > Polarisedimenticolia > Gp22-AA2 > AA152 > AA152. The sequence continues at coordinate 4,430 of DASYRY010000192.1, forward strand.
CCTCGTCAAGAACCACGTGGACGTGGTCTTCTCCGGCCACGAGCACTTCTACGAGCGCTCCAAGCCCCAGCAGGGAATCCATTACTTCGTCAACGGAGGCGCCGCCAAGCTCCGTCTCGGGGACTTGCATCCGCAGGCGTTCACGGATTTCGGTTACGACGCCGAGAATTCATTCATGATCGTGGAGATCGCCCAGGACGAGATGTTCTACCAGGCTCTCGGCGTGTCCGGCCGTACCATCGATTGCGGGGTGATCTATCGGACGCCGGAATCCTCGTCCCAAGGCGCGAAGGACACCGTGACGCAGACATGGCTTCGTGAGTGCGACGATGCACGGAGCTGGCTCCCGAAACGCCCTCAACCGGCGCAGCGGGTTTCCGGCCGACCCTAATCGCGCTAGAGTAGGTCCCTATGTGTCGCGTGCGAAAGACAAGACACTCCTTCCCACAGAGCCGGAGCGTCCGGCTCTTCGTCATGATGGTCGCTTTCTTCGCGGTCCCTTCGTTCGCTCACGACGCCGAGACCGTCCCGGGCCGAGCGCCAATGTCCGAGCTGTGGGTGGAGCCTTCGGATCTTTCTTCGCGCGACCTGTTCTACGGTCCTGGCGGCTCCGCTCTCGCGCCTCGCAGCGACACCGAGTTCCGGTTCACGGGCGAGGACACGAGGGGCCACAGCAAAGGGTACGACGTCAAAGATCCCCAGGGACGGAAATGGGACGTCAAGATCGGTGAGGAGGCGCAGGCGGAGGTCGCCGTCTCGCGAATCCTCTGGGCGATCGGCTATCACCAGCCCGTCGCCTACTACGTCCCGCGCTGGCGGATGAACGGGGGACCCACGTCCAAGCCCGATCCGGGGCGTTTCCGGCTGTCCTCCGATCACAAGACCCTGGGCGATTGGTCCTGGAGCAAGAATCCATTCGTGGACACGCGCCCCCTCCACGGCCTCATCGTGATCAACACGCTTCTCAACAACTGGGACCTGACGAAGAGCAACAACCGGATCTATGGGGGCACCAAGGGGTCGCGACAAACGCATCGGCGGTACGTCGTGCAGGACGTCGGAGGATCCCTGGCCAAGACGAAGTGGCCCGTCGGAACCCGCAACAACATCGAGGAATTCGAGAGCCAGAATCTGCTCAAGAGCGTCCACGACGATCATGTCGAATTCGACTATCGCGCGCGGCACCAGATGCTCCTGGGAGACATCTCTCCCGCCGACGTCGCCTGGGCCTGCCGCCTCCTCGATCGTCTCTCGGACAGGCAGCTGGATGACGCGTTCCGCGCGGGCGGCTACTCCAAGCCTATCCGGGAGCGATTCGCGCGGAAGATCCGGCAGAAGATCCAGGAAGGCCTCGAGCTGGAAAACCCACCCCGGAGATCCCATTGAAAAGTCGACCCTCGCGAGCGCGGCGCCACCGTGCGATAGTGATTCTCTGCCTGCTCGTGGCGCTGGCGGCGATCGGCGTGACGGCCGTCCTCGCGGCGAATCCCCTGGCGCACGAAGACACCTCGTCCCTGGCCACCTCCGAGCAGACGAAGCAGGGCCTCCTCGACGAGCTGAAGGTCGCTGGGGTCCGGCTCCCCGTGGCGGCACTCCTGGGCGCCGCGCTCGCGCTTCGGCATCGCCGCCGCGGCACGCCGACGCGACAGCCGGCCGTCGTGCAGACCCAGATCGTCCTCGCCATCGTGGGCGCCGTGATCATGCTGGTCGTCGGGGCGAGCCTTGCACGCGCCTTCGGGATCGTCGGCGTCGCCAGCCTGATTCGTTACCGATCCAAGATCAACGATCCCAAGGATGCCGTCGTCATGCTCTCCGCCCTCGCCGTCGGACTGGCGGCCGGATCGGGCCTGCTCGCTCTGGCGACTTTTGCGACTCTCTTTCTGGTCGGGGGATTATGGGTGCTCGAAGGCTTCGAGACGCCCGTGCGTCAATTCGAGCTGTCGGTGAAGCTGGGCGATCAGACTGCCCAGCTTC
>DASYRY010000193.1:0-1569 GCA_036004025.1 Candidatus Polarisedimenticolia bacterium
AGGTCCCTTCCACGCCGGAGGATCCTTCGCGCGCGGTCCTTTCGGGACTGTATCGGCTCGGGCTCCTGCGCGACTCCTCTCCCGTGATCCACGGCACCACGGTGGCCACCAACGCCTTTCTGCAAGGGCGCGGAGGCAGGACGGTCCTGATCACGACTCGTGGATTCGAGGACGTGCTGGCGCTCGGCCGCCAAGCGCGGCCGCACCTCTACCGGCTCGATCCTCCACGACGCGCCGAATGGATCCCCTCGCGCTGGCGGATGGGAGTGGACGAGCGGATGGACGCGTCCGGGAAACCATACCTGCCGCTGCGGCGCCGCTCGCTCCAGGAGGTCGTGCGCCGGGTTCGGCGCCTGCGGCCCGATGCGGTGGCCATCTGCATGCTTCATTCCTACGCCGACCCCGCGCATGAAAAGAAGACCGCCGCCGCGCTTCGCGGGGGAGGCTGGCATGTATCGGAGTCGCACCGCGTCGCAGGCGAATTCCGGGAGTTCGAGCGGACCTGCACGACGGTGGCCAACGCCAAGCTCGCGAAGCCGGTGGAGGGGTATCTCGAGGCGCTTCGGCGCTCGCTCGGGTCCAGGCGACTGAGGATCATGGCGAGCAGCGGCGGCTGGATGACCGCCTCGCGCGCGCGCAGGCTTCCGGTTCGGACGCTCCTCTCCGGTCCCGCCGGGGGCGTCTGCGCCGCGTCCCTGCTTGGAAAGCTCGTCTCGTCGCGAGATCTGATCACCCTCGACATGGGAGGAACCTCCACCGACCTGGCTCTTTGCCTGGGAGAAGTCCCCCGCGTGGCCCGGACTTCGCTCGCTGGAGTTCCCCTTCTGATTCCGACTCTGGACATTCGAAGCCTGGGTGCCGGAGGAGGCTCCATCGCTCGCCGGGATGCTGGAGGGGCCTTGAGAGTCGGACCCGCGAGTGCCGGCGCGCAGCCCGGACCGGCCTGCTACGCTCGAGGTGGAAAGGAGCCGACGCTGACCGACGCTCACCTGGTGCTGGGCAGACTGCCCGAGGAAGGCTTGCTGGGAGGGAAGCTGCCTCTGAGCGGGAGCCACGCGAGGGCCGCGCTCGCGAAGCTGGGACGATCGCTGGGAATGGGCGTAGAGGAGACGGCGAGAGGCATCCTGAGAGTCGTCGAGTCCTCTGTCGAGAATTCGATTCGCTCGCTGGCGGCGGGCAAAGGGCTGGTGCCCGCGTCTCTGGCGCTGCTGGTGTTCGGGGGCGCCGGCGGGCTTCACGCCTGCGCCCTGGCGCGCCGGCTCGGAATCGGGCGCATCCTGGTCCCGACGGATCCAGGCGCGTTCTCGGCCCTGGGCCTGGCCTCCTCCACCGCCACCTGGGAGGCTTCGCGCACGGTTATGAGGAGGATTCGGCGCCTTGGGCGAGCCGAGCGGGCCGAGATGACCTTGGACCTGGAAAAAGAAGGCAAGGCGGCGATGTCCAAGGAAGGACATCGGCTCTCGTCCCTGCGTGTCGTGCGAGAGGCGGATGCGCGCTACGTGGGGCAATCGCACGAGCTGACGCTTCCCTTGGTCGCCGGGTTCCCGGATCGGTTCCATGAGGATCACC
>DASYRY010000194.1:0-5343 GCA_036004025.1 Candidatus Polarisedimenticolia bacterium
CCGGGCACTCGAATGATCAAGCTCGAGCAGAACTACCGATCCACGAAGGTAATTCTGGAGGCCGCTTCCTCGGTGGTGACCCACAACCAGAGCAGAATCGGAAAAACCCTTTGGACGCAGAATGAGGAAGGAGAAAGCATCGACTTCTTCTGCGCCGAGGACGACCTGGAAGAGGCTCACTTCGTGGCAGAGTCGATCGCGCGGGAGGGCCGGGCTCCCCGGGATTTCGCGGTTCTCTATCGCACGAACGCCCAATCCCGACTGCTGGAGGAGGCGCTCACCCGGCGCGGCCTGCCCTATCTCATCATCGGCGGGCTCCGCTTCTACGAGCGAAGAGAGGTGAAGGATCTCCTCTCCTATCTCCGGCTGATCGTGAACCCCGACGACGAAGTTTCCTGGAAGAGAATCGTGAACGTGCCACCCCGTGAAATCGGCAAGAGCACGGTGGAGACCGTCGAGCAGATTGCCTTGCGCGAGAAGCTCTCTCTGGAAGTCGCCGCGCGGTTCTCCCTCGAGCATTCGCTTCTCACCCCGCGTGGCGGAAGGGCATTGCAAAGCTTCCTCGATCTTCTGGAAGCTCTGCGCGCCGAAAGCGAGGAGGGCTCGCCTGGGGATTTCCTGTCGCGCCTGATCCAGCGGGTGGGGTACCGGGAATACCTGGAGCGCGACAACCCTCAGGAATCCGAGTCCCGGCTCGAGAACGTGGAGGAGCTAGTGGCCGCCCTGGGCGAGTGCGAAGGCGGCACGGAGGGGATTCGCGAGTTCCTGGAGCGGATCGCGCTGCTTTCTGAAGTCGAAAACGTGCGAGGATCCGAAGGCGTCTCCTTGATGACGCTACACTGCGCCAAGGGCCTCGAGTTCCCGATCGTGTTCCTCGTGGGCATGGAAGAGCACCTCTTCCCTCATGCGCACAGCCGGGACGAGGAGGCTGATGTCGAAGAGGAACGGCGCCTTTGCTATGTGGGCATGACCCGGGCCAAGGAGCGGCTGGTCCTGTCACGAGCCCTCTCGAGGCGGCTTTTCGGTCGCAGCCAGTTCAACGAGGCTTCACGGTTTCTCTCGGAGATCCCCACCCATCTGCTTCGTGATCTCTCGCGGCGAGAAAGGACCAGGCTCGCCCGTCCCACGGAGCGGGCGCTCGGCTTCGTTCCGGATCTCGAGGCGGGTGAGTTCCAGGAAGATCGTGGGGCCGGGACTTACAAGCTGGGAAAGCGGGTCCATCACCCCGAGTATGGAATCGGGACGATCATCGGAGTGGAGGGCAGCGGAGACACCCTGAAGCTGACGATCTCCTTCTCGGTCTACGGCTCGAAGAAGTTTCTCCCGAAGTACGCCCCTCTCGAGCCCATCTGATCCCTTTTCTAATGGTGCGTCTCGCCGAGGGCGATTTCGAGGCCGTCGGGATCGCGCAGCGTGGCCATCCTTCCCCCTCCACCTTCATCGGTCGGGGGCTGGGTGAACTGCACCCCTTTGGCAGAAAGGTCCTGATAGACCTGGTCGAGATTCTTCACTTCGAAGGCGATTCCGACCCGTCCCGCGATGGGTTGGCCGTCGGCGCTTTTTTCAGGAATGGCCGCAACGGGAGGCGCACCCGCTTTCAAAGCGAGACGCGTTCCGAGCGTCGCGAACTCCGCCCAGTCTTCCGCCTCGAACTTGAGGGGAACCCCGAGCACGTCCCGATAGAATTCGATCGATCGCTTGAGGTCGGAGACCACGATCCGGCTGTAGCCTACTTTGCTCATCATGGCTGGGGAACTCCTTTTCAGGCCGGGTCTGTGTGCGCAAAAGTAGTTACATCCTAACCATCGGATAGGACTCTGTCAATGGAGGATCCCGGGGATTTCCCCTGCAGAATCGTCAGGCTCCGAGTCGCGCGAGGACGTCGCCCGCTGCTTCAACCGTGCGATCGATATCCGACGCCGTATGAGAAGTGGAGAGAAACATTGCTTCGAATTGCGCGGGGGGAAGATAGACGCCCCTTTCGAGCATCCCATGGAAGAAGGCGGCATAGCGTCTCGCGTCCGCTTTCGACGCCGAGGAGAAATCGCTGACGGGCGAGCTCGTGAAGAAGGGGGTCAGCAAGGACCCGACGCGATGGACCGTGAGCGGAACCTTCGCGGCGCGTGACGCGGAGGCGAGTCCCTCGGCCAGGCGCCCCGAAAGATCGTCGAGGCGCGAGTAAGGGTTCAGCCTCTTGAGCTTGCGCAGCGTCGCCAATCCCGCGGCCATCGCTAGGGGATTTCCCGAAAGGGTCCCGGCCTGGTAGATTTTCCCCACCGGCGCCATCAGGTCCATAAGATCGGCCCTTCCTCCGTACGCCCCCACCGGCAATCCTCCTCCGAGGATCTTGCCGAGCGTCGTAAGGTCCGGTCTCACGCGGTAACGCTCCTGAGCGCCGCCGTAGGCCACCCGGAAACCCGTGATCACCTCGTCGAAAATGAGAATGCTCCCCTGCTCCTGGGTAATCCGGCGCGCCGCTTCGAGATACCCGGGCGCCGGGGCCACCACTCCCATGTTTCCCGCCACCGGCTCCAGGATGAGAGCGGCGATACTTTCGCCTTGCTCGTCGAAGACTCGCTGCAGTGCCGAGACGTTGTTATAGGGGACGACGAGCGTTTGGGCCGCAACCACCTGGGGGATCCCTGGAGTGCCGGGGATGGCGAGGGTCGCCACCCCCGATCCCGCGGAGACCAGGAGCGCGTCCACGTGCCCGTGATAGCATCCCTCCGCCTTGACGATCCAATCCCGTCCCGTGGCTCCCCTGGCAAGACGAATGGCGGAAAGTGTGGCCTCGGTTCCTGAGCTGACCATGCGCACTTTCTCGATCGATGGGATGGCCTCCACCACTTCCCTGGCCAGTTCGACCTCCGCTTCGGTGGGGGCGCCGAATGAAGTCCCCCGTTCCAGGGCGTCCCGGATCGCTTCGAGGACCTCTTCGTCCGAATGCCCCAGGATCAGGGGCCCCCACGAGCAGACGTAGTCGAGGTATTCCTTCCCATCCACGTCCCAAACGCAGGCCCCTTTGCCGCGCTCGATGAAGCGCGGCGTTCCCCCCACTGCTTTGAAGGCGCGAACCGGAGAGTTCACACCCCCGGGGATGAGGGCCTGTGCCTGCTCGAAGAGTTCTTGGGATCGTCCTGACATTCGAAACCGGCGAGGTCGGCAGGGCTTCAGCCGGCCTTGAGGAGGCCGGCCGCTTCTTTGGCGAAATAAGTCAGCACCAGGTCGGCGCCCGCCCGGCGGATGGCCGTGAGGGACTCCAGAACGGCCCGCCTGCGGTCGATCCAGCCTCGCTCGGCCGCCGCCACGATCATCGAATACTCGCCGCTGACCTGGTACGCAGCCAGAGGAACCAGGAACGTCTCCCGGACCCTCCGGACGATGTCGAGGCAGGGCATCGCCGGCTTGACCATCACCATGTCCGCGCCTTCGTCCAGGTCCATCGCCACTTCCCTCAACGCCTCCCGCGCATTGGCGGGATCCATCTGATAGGCGTTACGGTCCCCGAACTGCGGAGTCGACCCCGCCGCTTCCCGGAAGGGGCCGTAAAACGCCGAGGCGTACTTGGCCGCGTAGGAGAGAAGTGGCGTGTTCTCCAAGCGCCTCTCGTCGAGCGCCCGGCGGATCGCCGCGACCCGCCCGTCCATCATGTCGGAGGGAGCGACCATGTCCGAGCCGGCGAGGGCCTGGGAAACCGCGGTCTTCGCCAGGAGAAGGAGGGTGGGATCGTTCGCGACCTCCCCCTTCTCGATGCGTCCGCAATGGCCGTGATCGGTGTACTCGCACAAGCAGACGTCGGTAATCACGAAGAGAGCGGGCACGCGCGCCTTGAGCGCGCGAACCGCCTCCTGGACGATGCCGTCCTCGGCCCAGGCACCGCTTCCCTCCGCGTCCTTCTTGGCGGGTATCCCGAAGAGAATGACGGCGGGAACTCCCTGGGCAAGGGTCTCCTCGCACTCCGCGACCGCTTCGTCGACCGACAGCCGAAAGCAGCCGGGCATGGCTTGAATGGGCGCCCGCACTCCTTTTCCTGGACACACGAAGAGGGGCGCGATGAGATCGGCGGGGCTCAGCTCCGTCTCACGGACCATGCGGCGCAGAACCTCGCCGCGACGAAGCCTTCGGGGGCGTTGAATCGGAAACAAATTCCTAGCCCTCGTCTTCCATCTCGTCGTCTTCCTGGTGAAAAAACATCTCACCACACCCTCGGCTGCAGAAGGTCTGGCCGCTCTTCATGAACCGGCACTCCTCACAGACCATCTTGTGGCAGATTGGGCACTTGTAGAGAAAGGCTTCTTCCTCTCCGGCTCCACACTGGATGCATTCAGCGGCCACTTCCTCCTCCCTCGAGTGTCGCCGGGATGATAGCAGACGCTTCCGCAGAAATCCAGCCTGCTTAATCACTTAGCGCAGAGGACTCCTTGACAGCGCTCCCTCCGTTCTCTACAATGACGGTTCCCGAACGGAGGCGGTGTAGCTCAGATGGTTAGAGCACGCGGCTCATATCCGCGGAGTCCGGGGTTCAAGTCCCTGCACCGCTACCAACCTTATGTCGTATGACCTGTTCGAATCCTTCAAATCCACGCTGGATCGCCACTCGCTCTGGAACTCCGGAGAGGCGGTTCTCATCGCCGTCTCCGGCGGTGCCGATTCGATTTGTCTGCTCGATCTGTTCGCAAGCTTGAGAGAGAGAGAAGCCTTCCCCCTCTATGTGGCCCATGTGAATCACGGCCTGCGTGGAGACGAATCGGATGCGGACGAGGGCTTCGTTGCCGCCTCGGCGAAACGGCTCGGAGTCCCCTTCTACGTGAAAAAGCTCGGTCCGGACGAGCTGAGAAGCTCACCCAAGGGGCTGGAGGCCGCCGCCCGAAAAGCTCGATTTGAGTTCTTGACAGGAATCGCGACCCAGACCGGATCGAGCCGGATCGCGCTCGGTCACACCCGGGACGATCAAGCCGAGACCTTCCTCCTGCGGCTGCTCCGCGGGTCGGGAAGACGCGGTCTCGGGGGGATGCATCCGCGCACCGAGGAGGTTTTCATCCGTCCCCTGCTCGAAATCTCGAGACCAGCGGTCCGCTCGCATCTGCAGGCAAGAGGAATCCTCTGGCGCGAAGATTCCTCGAACGAGGATCTTGGACGAACGCGGAACCGGGTGCGGCATCGGCTCCTGCCGATGCTGAAGGAGGAATTCAATCCCGAGATCGCGTTGGGGCTGGCCCGCACCGCCAGCGTCTTCCGCGAGGAGAACGATTATCTGGATCTCGTGACGCGAGATCTCGAGCGTAGGCTCCTGCGCGTCGAGGAGCAGGGGTTGAGCGTCGGCATTCCGGCTCTAAGGATGCT
>DASYRY010000195.1:0-3825 GCA_036004025.1 Candidatus Polarisedimenticolia bacterium
AGCCGACGGGAATCTTCTGTTTCCACGGGACCCCTTCCGGAATCGACCGGACACTATAGGCCACGCGGGGATTACGGGGAAGCGCAGGCGCTCGCTTAGGGGATCAGAACCTGCCCCGAGGAAGCGAGGCAGTTGTTGGTCTCGTCCGATTCGTTCACGAAGGAGGTGTCATCGGCGCAGGCCAGCAGAGTGTAGAGTCCCGCGGGAGTCGCGGAGGGAATCGTCACGTTGAGGGAGCCGGTGGAGCTGGTCGCTGCCGCGAGGATTCCCACTCCCCGGCTTCCCGTCAGTAAGCGGTCGGAGGCATCCTTCAGGGCGTCCAGGGAAAGATAGTAGCGGGTCGTGGAGCTGTTCGCGGATCCGGTCCCCTGGTTCCGGGTGGTGTCGGTCAGCGCGAAGGAGCTGCCCGCCGGCGCGCTCGCGGGAGGGTTGGTGATCGAGAGCACCACCAGATCGGGCTTGGTCACCTGCACGCTTCCCGAGGAAGCGAGGCAGTTGTCGGTCTCGTCGCTCTCGATGACCAGCGCCGTGTCGTCGGCGCAGGCCAGCAGCCGGAAGGTCCCGGGCGAGGTGGCGACCGGCACGGTGACGTTGATGGTCCCGGTGGACGATGCGCCCACGGCGAGGCTCCCTAGCGCCCGCGCGCCGCTGAGAAGCGTGTCGCTCCCATCTTTCACCGTGTCCGCCGAGAGGTAGAAGCGCGTGGTCGATCCCCCCGCGGGTCCGTTCCCCTGGTTCTGCGCCGTGTCGGTGACCGAGAAGAACGCGCCCGCCGCCACTGTTGCGGGAGGATTCGAAACGGAAGTCTCGGCCAGTTCGGGCCGGACCACTTGCGTGGTCGCGGAGGACGATACGCAGTTGTTGATCTCCGAGACCTCGAAAACCGCCTCCATCCCGTCGGCGCAGGCCAGCAGGAAGAACGTCCCTGCCGGCGCCGTGGAGGGAACGCTCACCGCCACGCTCCCCGAGGAGGAGCCGCCTGCGGGGAGAGCGGGCACCGCGCGCGAGCCCCCCAGGAGAAGATCGTCGGAGTCCTTCGCCGGGTCGGACGAAAGGTAGTAGCGGGTCGCCGAGGCCGGCGCCGGCGCGGCGCCCAGGTTCTGCGCCGTGTCGGTGGCGGTGAAGCTGCCTCCTGGATTGAGAGAAGCGGGCGGATTGTTGATGGAGGTCTCCGCCAGGTCGGGTTTGGAGACGTCGACGCGACCGGCGGAGGCGAGACAGTTGTTGGACTCATCGTCCTCGGAGTTGTCGCCCAGGTCGTCGGCGCAAGCGATCAGGAGAAAGGATCCCGCGGGCGCGTCCGAAGGAATCGTGGCCTGGATTGTCCCCGAGCTGCTTTCCCCCTGCGACAGCGAGCCGATGACTCGCGCTCCGGCGAGCTGGATGTCCGTGCCGTCCTTCACCGGATCGAGGGAGAGGAAATAGCGCGTCGTCGAGGGAGCGGCCGCGGCGGCTCCCTGGTTCATCGTCTGATCGGTGACGGCGAACGTGCTTCCCGCGGGCGCGCTCGCCGGCGGCTCGCTCACCGTCATCGTCACGAGATCGGGTCTGGGCACGAACAGGCAGGTATCGCTGACGCGGGGTACCCCGCCGCTCGTCGCGCCGTAGGCGCCGGCGCCGCAGCCGTTGCGTCCCCGCACGAGATACCAGAACCCGGCGCCGACGGGCGGGATCTCGGGGTCGATCGCTTGATTCCCGGTCGTCCCCGTGACCAGACAGGCCTCGCCGGCGCCCGCGCCGACCGGAAGCTGTCCGAGGTTTCCGCGCAGCACGTCGTGGAGGGTGCCGGCCCCCGCGGCGGGCGCCGCGGAGCTCCAGGTCATCGTCACACCGTCGGGGCTCCAGGTCACTCCAAAAACCTCTCCGGGCGCGGCGAAGGCGGCGCCGCTGAGCGGAGCGCAATCGCATGCGTCTCCCGCTCCGTCGGCGTCACGGTCGAGCTGCGAAGGGTTGAACCCGGACGGACAGTTGTCGCAGCTGGATCCCAGATGATCGCCGTCGGCGTCGGGCGTGCCCTCGCAGCATCCGAACTCGGTCGGCGTCACGATCAGCGACCAGGCGTGCAGCGCTCCCGTATCGAAGATCGCGTGGTCGGCCACGAAGAGCTTCCAATCTCCCTGGGTCCCATCGCCGTTGAAATGGCTGAGCTGGCCCGTGGGGTCGGGGCTGTCCCATTCGGTGGAGTTGAAGACGGGTTTCCAGGAACCCGTGAAGGGGGCTGCCGACTCGCCCGCCACGAGCAGATCGGACGAGGAGGCGTCATCCAGAGTGGTGTCGAGGAAATTGTCGCCGGCGTTTCCGCCCAGGACGCATCCGAAGAAGGGAAGGCAGCCGACCGGACGGTAGATCAGGTCCGCTCCGAACCCTGTGGGGCCCTTGAGCTCCACGGTCAGATCGCCCACCGCCTGGTGGGAGAGATCGTCCAGGCGAAAGTCCAAATCGGCGATGGGAAGATCCTCGCCGACATGGAACGTGTCGGTCACTCCTCGTGGATCGTTCTCCGGGATGGCCAGGCCTGCGGCGAGACTGCGGGTGAAGGTCACCGGCGTTCCGAGGCCCAAAGGCCGGCCGAGGCGAATGGAGAACGGAACCGTGGCCAAGCCGAGGGAGCTGGTCACCTGGAGGGAGAATCGCAGCGAGCCCCCGCACGCCCCGCTCGTTCCGACCGTCACGGTGAAAGGATCGCCCCCGGAGGTCCCCTGCGGCGCGATCGTGCCATAACTGGAGCTGGCATCCGTGATCGTGACGCCCGGAGTCGACGTGCTCAGCGTGGCGGCGGCCGAGGACGCGCTCTTGCCGGCGCCGCGCCACGGATTCAAGAGCGTGACGGTGAGATGGACGGTCTCGCCGGGATCCGGAAAGCCGTTGCCGTCCCCGGCTCCGTCGTCGACGAGAACGGCGGCCACGTCCAGACTCGGCGGCGCGAAGGAGTCTCGAACTCCCACGTGCGCGGCGATCCCGAGGGAAGCTTCGGCGCCGTAGCCTAGTCCCCGATCGGCGAAGCCGCCCCAGATCGCCTGCTCGTGCGCGCAGGCGAACGCGGCGCAGTCGGCATCCAGCAGCGCATCTCTCGCGTCGGTGAAGCTGGGATCGAGGGGAGTCATCTTGAGCGCGTCGGTGACGATTTGAAGGGCGGTCTGGTTGCCCGCGGCCACGTCTCCTCCGGATAGGGCGATGATCCGGCTGCGCACCTCCCACAGGCTCAGGGCCCAGATCTCGCCGACGTTGTGCACTTCCGCGGCTCCGTTCCCCTGGAAGCCCAGCGGGCTGGGAGCGATCCCGCCGCTCATGCTCGCGGTGGTGTCGTCCACGTCGGCCCAGGTCAAAGGATTGATCGCGTTGTCGGTGGCATAGGGGAAGCGACGAATGCCGTAGGCATAGTTGTCCGTGAACGTGCCCCCGAGATCGTACAGGGCATAAGCGCCTAGCGGATAGCGTCCGTCCGGATCGTCCGCGGGGGAGGGGTTCAGGAGCGACAGGGCGTAGAAGTCGCTCCATCCCTCCCCCATTCCCGCTCCAGGAATCCAGTTGAGCCCCGCGGCATCGCCGATGAGGCGGTTGGAGACTCCATGCGTCAGCTCGTGAAAGACGATGGTCGCATCCAGGCTTCCATCGCGCATCGGAGCGGGACTGCTCCATACGAACATGCGCATGATTCCGGGAGTGCCGTCGGGACCCACTTCGAAGTTGGCGTTGTTGGCGCTGCCGATGTCGGCCGCCTGCTGCGCTTCGGCATGGACAGGGTCCCCTCCGGAGCCACCGCGACCGAAATTGTCGCCTTGGAAGTTGCCGGCCGCCTCGTCGAACCCGAGGGCATGAAGGCGG
>DASYRY010000196.1:0-8177 GCA_036004025.1 Candidatus Polarisedimenticolia bacterium
GGAGCGAGATACGACAGCTCCCCACCGGCCGCGGCGTTGTAGGCCGGCGCGATGCTCAGCCGATCCAGAGGAAGGAAAAGCGAATCCTTCTCATAACGCACTCCGAAAGAGGCGCCGATCCGGGGTCCGTAGGAAGCCGTCCCTCCGATGTAATTGGATTTTCTGCGCGACCCATCGACGGACCCCCCTCCGGGCATCAAGCTCTCCACGAGATAGGCTGAGCGCGGGAGCTCCTCCGGTGACCTCGACGCGCCCGGGATTACCGCGATGGCGTATCCGAAGCGCCGCAGGAGATCGCTCTCGTTGCGGTAGCGCTCGGAGTTGTAGAGATCTCCCTCGGTCGTCTGCAGCAGTCCACGCAGAGCGGGACGCAGAGCCTTCCGCGTCACCGGATAGAGTCCGCGGGCTTCCTGATAATCGGAATCTCGACCGATCCCCAAGACGGAGAGCTCGCTCTCGTCGAAAGCGATCAGCTCGATCGTTTGATTGCTTTCCCGGACGGATAGGGAGAGCCTCCCATCGGAACAGGAAGCCTCGATCGACGGGACGTAACCCAGAAAGCGATAGATCCTCGCGATCGACTCGGCGATCCGCTGCGGCTCGCAGGGATGTCCGACGAAGGAGCGCAGGCGCGACTCCAGCTGGGCGGGGCTGAAGACAGGGTGCTGTCCGGCGTGCGCGCCCGGAGAGCGGATCTCGACGGCGCCCACCTCGCGAATCACCTCGGCGGAGCCGAGCCGCGCGGGCAGGAGAAGCAGCGCGAGCCCGCAGGCCCAGCGGGCAAGAAACTTGGCAGAGTGGGAAGCGCCGGTGTCCATGGTAGGGCCCGAGCAGGGCGGACGAAGAAGCCTCAGCCGGCCTTGCGGATCAGCAGGATCATCTCCCTCACGTCGCCGGTGGGGGAGAGGACCGGCTCGACCCAGAGGCGAAGGCGCCGCGGTTCGGAAGCGCCGACCTCGAGGTCGACGAAGCGGGGCTCGCATCGCGCCTGCGTCGAGAGGACCTCTTTGAGAAGCTCCGAGAAGTCCTCGTCCTGAAGAAGGCCGGCGATCCGGGCGTCGTCGGCTCCCTCCGGCTTGGAGTCGAGCAGCTGCCGGGCGCGACGGCTTACGAACACCGGCTCCATCTGATCGTCCGCCAGGAGGATCCCCGTCTCGAGGTTTTCCACCAAGACGGCCAGGCGCTGCTCGGCGCGCAGCATGCGCTCGCTCTTCAGCTCGTCGAAGGTGCGCAGCTGCCGGAGGACCCGGTTGAGATGCGCGGCGAGGCTTCCCACCTCGTCGCTGCCCGTCTCGAGCGTGGCCACATCCAGGTCGCCCCGCTCCGCCTGCTGCAGGACGTGGGTGATGCGGCGCAGCGATCGGACCACCCGGGAAGGAAGAAACAGCACCAGGTAGATCCCCACGAGCCCGGTGAGGGGGATGGTCGTGAGCAGGTTTCTCCGCGCCCGGTTGCTGAGGCTCACGACGTGAAGTCGGTGCTCCTCGACGTGCGCCAGGGCCCGATCCTGGATTCCTTCCGCGATGGAGCGGATCCTTTCCCGGATGCGGATGAGCTCCTGCAGGATTTGCGCCCGGCTCGGATCCCTCTCCACGGAGGATTCGACGAGCGTCGGCGCGAGCGAATCGGTGGCTCGCCTCATCTCCTCGAAGAGCCTGCGCTTCGCCGCCGGGTCCCGCTCGGAGGCGGCCTGATCCTTGAGGGCGCGCACGCGGCGTCCCAGCCTCAGAAGGTCGGTCTCGAATTCCGCCAGCGGCTCGTCTCCCGCCGACGGAGAGGCGTACAGGTCGGCGAGCCGGGCGAGCGTGAGGCTGTATTGGGACGTAAGCTCGGGAATCCTCTCGTAGAACGTGCCTTCGGTACCGAGGTGCGAGAGGCCTTCGAGGCTCGTCTGCCGGATCGCCTCCATGGAGCGCCGGTTCTGCTCGAGGAAGCTCTCCTCCCGGAGAAGAACGTAGGCCAGCTCGGTGCTGGTGGCGGAGTCGAGGTGGGTCTGCATGGCTCGGGTGCCCTCGATGATCCGCGCGTCCACCTGCGTGATCGACAGCACGTCCTCGAGGATCTCGTTGAGGTAGAAGAGCGAGAGGCCGGTCACCGGCATCAGGACGAGAAACGAGAAGAAGATGCTCAGGGAGACCTTGCTCCTCAGAGACAGACGTCGCTCGATCTCCCGGGTCCGCTCCGGGATCTTCAGGAACGAGGGGCTGCGCGGCGGAGGGATGTCAGAATCCTCCCAGGCGTATCAACCCGTAGACGCCCATCGAAACCAGCGCGGAGGCGGGAATCGTCACGATCCAGGCCCAGATGATCCGATTGGCCACGCCCCAGCGCACGGAGGAGAGCCGCTGGGTCGCGCCGACGCCCATGATGGCGCCCGTGATCGTGTGGGTGGTGCTGACGGGAATTCCCCATAGGGCCGTCCCCAGAAGGGTGATTGCCCCGGCACTCTCGGCACAGAATCCGCCCACCGGGCGCAGCTTGGTGATCTTCTGACCCATCGTCTTCACGATGCGCCAGCCGCCGAAGACGGTCCCGAGCGCGATCACGGCATGACACATCAAGATTACGGTCATCGGGACGTCGAACTTCTTCAGCAGCCCCGCGCTGAACAGAAGCGACGTGATGATGCCCATGGTCTTCTGGGCGTCATTCGTGCCGTGGCCCAGGCTGTACAAGGCGGCGGAGAGGAGCTGGAGGCGCCGGAAGACGCTGTCGACTCGCGCTGGAGACGACCTGCGGCAGATCCAGAACACTCCCACCATCAGGAAGTATCCCAGGGTGAGTCCGATGAGGGGCGCCAGGACGATGAACACCATAATCTTCATCAACCCCGCCAGGATCAAGACGCCGAGCCCCGCCTTGGCCACCGCGGCGCCCGCGTACCCGCCGATGAGGGCGTGGGAGGAGGAGGTGGGCAGACCCCACCACCAGGTGAGAACGTCCCAGACGATGGCGCCCGTCAGACCGGCGAGGATGACCAGCGTGTCCACCACCGAAACGTCGATCATGCCCTTCCCGATGGTCTTGGCGACCGCGGTGCCGAATCCGAAGGCGGCCACGAAGTTGAAGAAGGCGGCCCAGATCACGGCCCTCATCGGAGTGAGGACGCGCGTGGTCACGACCGTGGCGATGGAATTCGCCGCGTCGTGGAATCCATTCAGGAAATCGAAGAGCAGGGCGATGAAGATGACGAACAGGATGAGAGGGTTCATCAGGCGTTTTTCACGATGATGCCTTCGAGAACGTTGGCCACGTCTTCGCACGTGTCCGTGGCCCGCTCGATCGACTCCAGAATCTCCTTGATCTTGATCAGACGGATCGGGTCACGCTCCTCGCGGAACAGCCTCCCGATCGCATTCTGGAAAATCCGATCCGCTTCGTTCTCGAGGCGGTGGATCTCGATGCAGCGATCCAGGATCCGGTCCTGCACGGGAAGGGCCTTCACCGCTCTCTGCAGCTCCTGGGTCTGCAGCAGCAGGATCCTGGCCAGCTCCGGGGCCGCGTCGATCTTCTCGTGGTGATCGAACATCACTACCTTGTTGGCCGCGGTGTCGGCCAGGTCGGTGATGTCGTCGATGGACGAGGCCAGACGATGGATGTCCTCGCGGTCGAGCGGCGTGATGAAGGTGGAATTGAGCTTGGTGATCAGATCGTGGATCTGGGAATCCCCCAGGTGCTCTTTGGCCTTGATGGCGAAGGCACGCTCCTGGAGGCGGTCGAAGCTCTCCATCATCTCCACCAGCAGCCCGACGGTCGCGTTGGCGTTTTCCGTCATGTCGTTGAACATGTCGAAGAACTTCTCATTCCTGGGGATGAGCTTCCACACGATGCGCTCTCCAGCCGAAGGTGCCGCCTATTGATCGATCCGTGCCAGTCGCTCGATGTTCTCGTCGCTGCCCACCACGACCAGGATGTCGTCCTCCTCGATCACGTCGGTGGGCTTCGGCAGATCGTTGATCTGGGTCTGGAACGCGTTCTTTCCTTCCGGAGTGACGATGGGGACCCGTTTCTGAATGGCGATGATGTTCACGCCGAAGGCCTGGCGGAAATTGATCTTGCCGATGGTCTGTCCGATGAAATCGAGACGCGGCACCACCTCGGCGAGGCTGTGCCCCGTCGAGAGGGCGAACTGCTCCTGGATGGCGGGAGCGATGATGCTGCGAGCCACCTGCTCGCCCATCTGCTCTTCCACGTTGATGATCCGCGTCGCCCCCACGCGCTCGAGGATCTGCGCGTGCAGGTCCGACGAGGCCCGGGCCACGATATGAGGGACCCCGAGCTTCTTCAGGATGGCGGTGCTGAGCAGAGAGTGCTCGAGGTTTCCGCCGGCCGCGACCACCGCCGCGTCCACGTCCTCCAGTCCCGCGGCGCGCATCGCGTCCTCGTCGGTGGAATCCAGGCAGACGGCCTGGGTCACGAGATCCTTGATCTCCTCCACCTTGCGGATGTCCTCGTCCACCACCAGCACCTGCCCTCCCTTCCTGGCCAGGGTCAGGGCCACCTTCATGCCGAACTTTCCGAGACCGATCACCGCGAACTGTTTCATCGCTCCTCCACAGGCCTCATCCCACCAGAATCCGGGCCTCGGGATAATGGAAGGGGGCCCGGGCGGCCCGCTCCCCCACCGCCAGGGCAAGGGTCAGGGGGCCGATCCGTCCCGCGTACATCAGAAAGACGAGGATCAGCTTTCCCGCGACGGTCAGCGTCGGTGTCACGCCCAGGGAGAGGCCGACGTTGGCGAAAGCCGAGACCGACTCGAACATCAAGCCGACGAATGAGCTTCCTTCCGTGACCAGCAGCAGCGAGAAGCACAGCGTCACCGCCATCACGGAAATGATCACGATGGCGATGGACTTGTAGACCACTTCCTTGGGGATGCTCCTCCCCAGCAGCTCCACATCCTCGCGTCCCAGAAGCATGGCACGGACGGAGAGGAGCAGGATGCCCGCGGTGGTGACCTTGATTCCCCCGGCGGTGGAGGAAGGGCAGCCGCCGATGAACATCCAGAGGATCATGACCCAGAGAGTCACGTTCTGGAACGTGGCGGGATCCAGGGTCCGCTGCCCGGCGGTTCGCAAGGTCGCCGACTGGAACACCGAGGCCATGATCTTCTCCTTCAAGCTCAAGGGGGCCAGAGCGCCGTCGAACTCGAAGAAGAAAATGAGAAGTGCCCCCGACACGAGCAGCACGAGCGTCGAGACCAGGGCGAGCCGCGTGTGGACCGAAAGCTTTCGGAAGCCCTTCCACCTCAGCCTGAGCGTCTCGGCGTTGAAGAAGGCCGCCAGCACCGTGAATCCCAGCCCGCCCATCAGCATGAGGGCGATCATCACCAGGTTGACGAGGAAGCTGCCCCGGTAGGGCTCCAGGCCCCTGGGAAAGAGGGAGAAGCCGGCGTTACAGAAGGCCGCGACGGCATGGAAGACGCTCGAGAATATCGCCTCGGCCTGGGAGGGGAAATCCGCGCGCCAGCGCAGGTAGAGGACCAGCGCGCCGATTCCTTCCAGGAGAAGCGCGGCGCGGATGATATAGAAGACCAGCGAGGTGAGGCGCTGCAGGCTGGGGTCCTCCACGAGCGTCCCCATGAGAGCTCGGGTTCTGAGTCCCAGCTTGCGCTTGAAGATGAGGGCGACGGAGGTGGAGAGGGTCAGGATTCCCAATCCGCCGATCTGCACCAGCACCAGGATGACGGACTGCCCGAAAAGCGAGTAGTAGCTCCCTGCATCGACGATGGAGAGACCGGTCACGCAGACGGCCGAAGTGGCGGTGAACAAGGCATCCACGATCGGGGCGCCGCGTCCGTCGGCGGTTGCGGCGGGAATCGTGAGCAGAAGGGTCCCCGTCAAGATGCAGAACAGGAAGCTCAAGGCGAGCTGCTGCGTCGGGCGGAGCTGGAGCGTGAGAGGGAGCTGCTGAAACCAGCGCGTGCGCGCCACCATCCGATAGATGACGAAGCACTCTCGCCCGATCACCAGCCCGCCCCCGAGGAGCGCGTGCCCTCCGAACAGGGCGAAGAACACGGCGGGGACCAGCAGCAGATCCGGAAAGTGGCTCTTGAGCCAGGGAGTCCGGTCGGGCTCGAAGACGAGATTGAGCACCAGATCCGCGAGGAACAGGACCATCAGGATGTTCAGGAACAGGTTTTGTGAGGCTTCGAACCATGGCGGGGTGGGGATCCGATAGCCCCGAGTGAGGACCAGCAGGACCAGCGCCACGCTTGCAAAGCCCAGCAGGGGCAGTCGAAGTCGGTTCTGCAGCGGGATTCTTTCTCGCATCTTCACGGACAGGCCCGCCGGCTTTCCTCGAAGGAATCCCGAAACCGGAGATTGTCTTGACGCTGAGCGGGCTCCTTATACCACAACCTTCGGGATCGTTTCATTCCGGACCTCCTGGCGCTCGAAGTCCGGCCTCTCCTGGTCCCTGGATCGGGCCGGCACTATAATCAGCGCGCGCAGAACTCTTTGCACTTCAACCCCCCGACTCACCAGGAACGCAGGCGTTGGCCTCCCGACACCGGATCCTGCTTCGAGCCTTTCTCGTCCTCGCCGCCCTGGCGATCGCGCTCGTCCTTTTCCTGATTCTGACGCCATGGCCCGCCGAGCTGCTCAAGAGGCGGCTCGCCGAGGAGATCACGGTCACGACCGGAGCGGAAGTCTCCATCGGCTCGCTGGAGATAAAAACCTTCCCCCCTCGGGTGATACTGAAGAACGTCCGTTTGTCGCACGGGAGTCCCGAGGGGGACGCCCTGCGCTTTTTCTGCCGGAAGGCCGACCTCACCCTGCCGTACAGCGCCTACCTGGGCCGTCTCGATCGGCTCGACTCCCTCGACCTGGAAGCCCCGGAGCTCTTCTTCCATCGCTCGGGCAAGAAGACACCCGGTGCTCCCGAAGCGGCCGCCGCCCCACTGCTGCCGGTCAGCATCGGCCGCCTTCTCGTGAGCGACGGCACCTTGCGCATCCAGGACTCCCTATCGGACTGGGAGGCCACGCTGTCGGGGATGACGCTGCGGGCCTCGTCGAACGGGCCGAAGCCGGGCTCTCTGGCAGGAAGGCTGGAAAAGGGGATCGGCTGGATCCGGGTGGGCGAGCGGCGAGTGGAGGGAGTGGTCACCTCCGATTTCAAGGTGTCGGGCAGGAAAGTCGGCTTGACCGGGCTCGAGGCGGTTTCCCCGGAAGCCTTCAAGGCCGCAGGATTTCTGGAGTTGGATTTTTCGGAGCCGGTCGCCCACATCCGCCTCGGCGCCCGAGGGCAGCTCGCGCCCGCCGCCTCGCCCCGGCCGGTCCTCGCGGACCTGAGCGGGATTCTCGAGATCGATGCCGAAGGAGAGGTCACCGACGAGGGAGTGATCCTTCACGGGCCGATTCGCTCTCCGCAGATGCATGTCGCCGGTCAAGAACTGCGCTCTGTGACGGGTCAGCTCGACTATCGGAGCGGGTTTCTGGGGCTTCGGGACGCGCATGGAGAAGCGCTGAAGGGAGCTTTCTCTGGTGAGGGTACTCTGATTTGGGGCCGCGAAGGGGAGCCTGGCCCGGATCTGAGGGCCTCCCTCTCGCTCGAGAAGGCATCCGCCGAGGAGGTATTGAAGCTCTTCCCATTGGAATCGATCCGTTTCTCGGGAAAGGTCAGCCATCGAGGCGAGTATCACCTCCGCGGGCTGGACCTCGACTCCCTCGAAGCGACCGGAGAGGTCTCGGTGGAAGGAGCCTTCGAAGAGATGCCTCGAGACAGGATCCGAGGAACCACCGGCTTCCACCTCTCGGGGAAGACGCTCGAGTTGATGCACGCCCGGCTCGCAGGGGCCGACCTCGAGACGGTCTTCGACGGAACCGTGCCGCTTGCAAGCTCCATGCAAGGCGGCGGAAGGCTTTCCATCACGGCCGGAGACCTCTCACGCTTCGAGCGGTTTCTGCATCCCCTTCCCCCCTCCGTACGAGGTCCTCTTTCCGGGATCCTCGAGGAATCGGACGACGCGACGCTCTCGTTCAAAGGAAGCCTCAACTGGGATCGGGGGGAGGTCTTCTTGGATGGGACGTTGGTTTCCGGTCCACTGGTTCTTCGTTCGACTCGAATCGGGGACCTGGAGGCGGATTTGCGCGCCAGCTCTCGGAGACTCGATTTCCGGAAGCTGACGCTTTCGGGCGGTGAGACGAGGCTCGATGTCCAGGGAGAATGGCGCGCCG
>DASYRY010000197.1:0-3810 GCA_036004025.1 Candidatus Polarisedimenticolia bacterium
GGCCCAGGCCAGCCTCTGGTTCCACAGCGTGCTGCGAGGGGACACTGCTCCGATCCGGATCGGCGAGCGCAGCAACATCCAGGATGGCTGTATCCTGCACACCGACCTCGACCTCCCGGTGGAGATCGGGGACGATGTCACCGTGGGACACGGCGCCATCGTGCATGGCGCCAGGGTGGAGGGGGAAGTGCTCGTCGCCATGCGCGCCACCGTTCTCAGTGGGGCCGTCATCGGGAGGCGTTGCATCATCGGAGCCGGGGCGCTGGTCCCGGAGAAGGCGGTCATCCCCTCCGGATCCCTCGTCCTAGGAATACCGGGGAAGGTCGTCAGGTCCCTCTCCGATCTCGAGGTTCAGCGCATCCTGGACAATGCGCGGGTCTACATGGACTATGCCCGAGCCTACACGGAAGGCCGCGTGGGAAAGCCCCACAGGGAGGAATCGTGAACCCGGACATGGTCGCGCGCGCGCGGCAGGAGATCCAGAACGCGCGGAAGATACTGCTCACCACGCACCAGAACCCGGACGGCGACGGGCTGGGTTCCGAAGTGGCGTTCGCCTCCTTCCTGAGGGGACTTGAAAAGGAAGTCCGCATCGTCAACCCTGACGCGACCCCCGAACGTTACCGGTTCCTGGATCCCGCCGAAGAGGTCCTCGCCTACGACGAGGGATCTTCCGCCGAGTGGGTTCGAAACAGCGACCTGATCGTCACCCTGGACAACAGCAGCCTGCACCGGATGGGGAGCATGGAGCAGGCGGTCCGCGGGGCCAAGGCCCGTTCCCTCTGCATCGACCACCATTCGACCACCGATCCTTTCTGGACCCTCAGCCTCATCGACGATACCGCCTGCGCGACCGGGGAGATGATCTACGATTTGATTCGCGCGCTGGGGGGGGACCTGGACGCAGCCTCGGCGGCGGCGCTCTACACCGCCATGGTCACGGACACCGGAAACTTCCGCTTCTCCAAGACCACCCCTCGATCCCACCGCATCGCCGCGGAGTTGCTCGCCAAGGGTGTGAACCCCTCCAGGATTTACGAGCTCGTCTACGAGCAGCAGCAGGAGGGTTTCGTTCGACTCATGGGCGTCGCCCTCGCCGGCTTCCGGCTGGAGGCGGAAGGACGCCTCGGGTGGATCGCGATGACGCACCGGCAGATCGTCGAGTGCGGGGCGGACAATGCCGATACCTCGGAAATGGTCAATCATCTCTTCACGATTCGTGGAGTGAGGATCTGCCTGCTCTTCAAGGAGCTGCCCGACGGCAAGATCAAGGTCAGCTTCCGCTCCAAAGGAGATCTGGACGTGCACTCGGTGGCGACCGCGTATGGGGGCGGCGGGCATCAGAATGCCTCCGGCGCCGTCGTGGACGGACCGATCGAGTCTGCAGTCTCCCGGGTGGTGGCGGATGCCCGCGCGCTTCTCCGCTGAGCCCCTGAGGATTCAGGTCGGACTTCTGCTCGGCGGGTGCGGTCATTACGATGGCACGGACGTGCAGGAGGCGGTTCTCTGTGGGCTGGCGCTGGACAGGAACGGGGCGAAGGTGGTGGCCCTGGCTCCGAGCCGGCCGCAGCTCCATGTCGTGGATCACACGATAGGGGACGAGATGGAGGCGTCTGCACGCGACCTCTACCTCGAATCCGCCCGGATTCTCCATGACAAGATCCATGTCGTGCCGGGATTCCCGCTGGAGACCCTGCAGGCTCTCGTCGTCCCGGGAGGCTTCGGAGGCGCGAAGAATCTCATGACCTCCTTCGCCAGGCTGGGGGAGCGTCGCGAGGCCCATCCGGATGCCGCGGGGACCGTGCGTCATTTCCTGGATGCAAGAAAGCCCGTAGGCGTGGTGGGTTTGGGGGACATCCTGGTGCGTCACCTGACAGGAGAGAAGCTGGAGGATCCCGAAGGAGGGTTGGACCCTTCCGAGGTAAGTGTGGACCGGGAGAGGCGCATCGTGACGACCCCCGGATTCAAATCCTTCCGCAGAGTCTCCGAGGTGGCCGAGGGGGTCGAATCGATGGTACAGACGCTGCTGGGATGGGTGAAGAAAACATGAAGGTACGGGTGCTGCTGTTCGCCCGATTGCGGGAGCTTGCCCGCAGTGACGCGCTGGAGCTCGAGCTGCCCGAGGGGTCGACCGCGGGTTCCGTCTGGCTTCGATTGCAGGAGCAAGTGGAGGCGCTGCGAGCCTACCGGCGGCCCCCCTTGATGGCGATCGATCAGGCGTATGTCTCCCCCGATTCCGTGCTGGCGGGGGGAGAGGAAGTGGCTTTTTTCCCGCCCGTCAGTGGGGGCTGAGCGCCTCATGGTCAGGATGGTGCAGCGCCCGATCGATCTTCCCGGACTGCTCCGGCTCGTCCAGGGCGGGGGAATCGGCGGCATCGCCGTGTTCGTGGGGGTCGTGAGAGATCACAACGCCGGAAAGCGGGTCATCGCGGTCGAATACGAGGCGTATCCGGCCATGGCGGAGAAGGTCCTGGGAGAAATCGAGGCCGAGGCCGTTGGAGAATTCGGACCTCTGAGCATCGCCATCGAGCACCGCGTGGGGCGTCTGGAAGTGGGAGAGGCGAGCGTGGCCATCGTGGCGGGGGCCGCGCACCGGCGCGAGGCGCTTGGCGCGGTGAGCCATGCCATCGAGCGGATCAAGCAAGCCGCGCCGATCTGGAAGAAGGAGTGGTACGAGGACGGAACGCAGTGGCTCGATGATCCCGGCCTCCCGGGGACCGAGCTGAAATGAAAAGGGGGAGCCGTCGCTCCCCCTGCATTCCGGACCTCGGATCGAGAAGGGTTACTTCTTCTCCGGCTTCTCGGCCGGTTTGACCGCCGCCTTCTCCGATTTCGCGATGCTGGCGACCTTCAGGGTCTCGCCTTCTACCGTTCCCTTCACCGTCACATTCATGCCGGCGAATTCCTCGGCCTTCTTCTGGTCGTCCAGAGTATAGAACTTCGAGTTCGCCGCATCCCAGACACCCAGTTGAGCACCCTTTTCATGGGCGCACTTCAAAGCGCAGTCCTTGTGGCCGTCCTTGGCTCCCTCACCCTTGCAGTGACTGTCGGTGATGTATCCCGAGACGGAGGTCTCGGCGGCCTGGGCGCCCGCGAACAGGGGAAGACCGGCCAAAGCCAGGAGTGCCAGGGACGCAACGAGCCAGGTAGACATCTTCTTCATGGGGATTTCGCCTCCTTCGGCATGGTTCGTACGATTTCGCGAGAGGCTGAATTCTACTTCCCCCCTGGGGGGGTGTCAAACTCATCCGCGGGGAGGGCCCTTGGAAGCGAAGAGGCGCCGGCTCGAGCCTGGGGGCCGCGGTGGGAAGTCTCGAGCCGAAAATTGTAGGAAAGCTTCATGAAGAGGGTGCGCTGGAGCGGAGAGTATCCCGGGGTTGGGAGCCCGGTCAGGGGGTCGACATCATGCAGGCCGGTCTCGCTGTAACCGAGATATAGGGCCGTGTTCGGGTGGGGCGTGTAGCTGAACAGGAGACTTCCGGAAAACTGTCGAAAGAAGGTATCGTATTCGAAGATGGTGCGCGCCGCGATGTTCCGCGTGAATTGAAGCACCGTGCGATTCCGCGCGATGTCCTGATCGTAGAACCGCTCGCCGGTATCGCGATCCGTGAGCCGAGCCTTCAGGTACAGGAACTCGGAGGTCAGGTGTTCGCCCGGCTTCAGCGTGGCGGCGGCCGAAACCTGTAACTGGTCCCCGACCACCGGTCGTGCCGGGTCGTAATTCACCGCGCCGCCCACCTGGACGTAGGCCGAGAACGAGGCGATCTTGAACTTCTCGACTTCGGCCCCGACCTGCGTGAACCAGTATCG
>DASYRY010000198.1:0-14654 GCA_036004025.1 Candidatus Polarisedimenticolia bacterium
ATTCGACCAGCCGTGAGGTACTCCGGAAAATCGGCATCCGGTTCGCACGAGCGATGGTGGTGGCGATCTCCGACGCCGCAGCGACCCAGCGCACGATCCAGATGGCCCGCGCGCTCGCCCCGAACCTTCCCATGCTGGTCCGGACGCAATACGTGACCGAGATCGACGAGCTCTATCGCCTCGGCGCCGACGAGGTGATCCCCGAGGAATTCGAGGCTTCGGTGGAGGTCTGCAACCGTCTCCTGCGCCGAGTCGGCATCCCAGGCAACCTCGTCGCCCGGGAGCTTCGCGCCATCCGCGAGGAGCGCTACGGAATGTTCCGTGAAGGGGTGTCGAGCGCCGGCAAGGCGGGCGACCTTCCCGAGGGGATTCTCGGCGCCAACGTGGAAACGCACACCCTGCTGGCGGGGGCTTGGGTGGTGAATAGGACACTGAGGGAGATCGAGCTGAGAGCCATGACCGGGGCGTCGGTCATCGCCTTGATGCAAGACGGGGAGGTGCGAGCAAGCCCCGATCCCGATCGACCCCTCGCCGCGCGGGACACCTTGATCTTGATCGGATCGCAGGAGCAGATCTCGCTGGCCTGTCACCTGCTCGATCGCGGGCCGGAAGGTTCTCCCCTGCGCGAGGAGGTCCCCGCCCAGGCCGCGGCCCGGACCCTGCCTCGAGGAGAGTGAGCGCCTACCTCCGGCTGCTCGTGGATTGCGGGAGGTCTGGCTCCTGCGCGTTCCTGGGGGATGAGTTTCCGTGCGGCCGAACGGGCACCGCGACCCGTGTTTCGACCATCGAGCTGTTACCGGACGGATCGGCGGCGAGATAGGAAATGGTGTAGACCCTCCCGTTGCCCAGATCGAGCCGCTCCGCTCTCAGCTTGAAGTCGAAATCGGCCGTTCCCAGCGCCGCATCGGCGATGTCGGGAGAGGTGAAGCCGTCCTCGGGGCCCGGCGCATCCTCAGGCTCATTGCTGACGATCGACACGAGCGAGACGGTTCCCGGGCCGCAGGCGTCGCGGGCGATCGCCGAGGCGTGGATCGCCATCATGCGATGGGTCGCCGGCCACAGAAGGTCGCGCGACAGCTCGATCGTGAGGGTGGGCGCCTGCGTGTCGACCACCTGCACGCTCAGCGAGAGGGTCGACGTGGCACCGGCGCCGTCGGTGACCCTCAGGGTGAGCGCATGGGCTCCCAAACCGAGAATCGGGCTCGCCGTCACTCCGGTCGCGAGCAGTCTCCGGGTGGACGTTTCGAAGTTCTCGAACCATTCGTAGCTGGCGATATCGTCCTGGGTCCCGGGGGTGGAGTCGTCGTCCGTGGAGCCGGAGGCATCCAGGAGCACGGCCGCCCCGGAGGGCGAGGCGCATTCCGTCCGAGCGGCGGCGGTGGCTGCCGCGGATGGGGCATGGTTCGACGCGGAACCCCGGTACAATGCGGCGCCCTCGTACGATCCGACCAGAACGTCGAGCTGGCCGTCTCCATCCACGTCCCCTGCTCCCGCGACTGCGATCCCCACGCCCTGGGACGAGCGGGATCCCTCGGCATTCCAGGCCGGGCCGCCCATGACGCCTTCCGTCCGGCCTGAAAACAGGTAAGCTCGGCCCGCCGATTCCGTTCCCGACGGGAGGTCGAAATCCGGCTCTCCAACCAGCACGTCCGCAAAGCCATCACCGTCCACGTCCCCCGCGCTTGCCACGGAGGTTCCGAGGTGCGCCAGGGCACCATCGCCGAGAACATTCAGCACGGGCTCGCCGCCAGGACCGGAGGCTGACCCCAGGAAGACCTGGGCCACTCCCTGCTCCGTGCCTCGGAAACCATTGACCCCTCCGACGATGACATCCGCATACCCATCCGCGTTGACGTCTCCCGCCCCCGCCAACGACGAGCCGAACCAGCCGAACTGGACCATTCTTTCGGAAACCCAGGCCGGATCTCCGTCGAGCCCTTGAGCCGACCCCAGATAGACTCGTGCTCGGCCGGCCGAGGGGGCTTCGAACGGATCCACGAACCCAAACAGGGGCTCGCCGATGAGGACGTCGGTGAATCCGTCACCGTTCACGTCTCCTGCGCTCGCAACGGAGTAGCCGAGGGCCGTGTAGGGGTTGGACTGCGAGATGACCCAGGAAGGATTCGTTTCGGGTCCCGAGTGGCTTCCGAGATAGAGTCGGACAACTCCCAGCAGACTGCCCTGGCCCCAGCCGATGATCAGATCCGCGAAGCCGTCTCCGTTCACGTCACCCGCCCCCGCGACGGACCTTACCTCAGGCGTATCCGGCGTCGGAGCGGGCGTCCATCCGGGCACAGGCTCGAGACCGGAGGAGGAGCCGTAGTAGAGCACCGATCCACCAAGAGGGGTGAGGCTTGAGACCAGGACATCGTCGAACCCGTCGCCGTTGGCGTCGCCAACTCCCGCGACGAGGCCACCCTGGCTGGAAGTCCATTGGGGCGACTGGGAAAGTCCGTTCGGGGACCCTTGAAACAGATAGGAGACTCCGGAGCTGGATACGATGACGTCGCCGAAACCATCGGCGTTCACGTCACCGGCGCTCGCGACCTGGGTCCCGAAGCTCGAGGTCCAGGCAGGGCTGGTCAGCAGCGGATCCACCCGCAGGGGGTAAGTGGCCTGGGCGTCTTGAATCCTGATCTGGATCGTGTCGGAAGCCAAGACGAGCTCTGCGCTTAACTTCGCCCCGGTGGCGTCGAAGACGGCGAGGCCTTCATAGCGGGCAGCGACGTGGCCATCCTGACCGCGAAATACCACGCTTCCGGCCTCCATTTCGGCTCGAGAGGCCGGCGGCCCGTGGGGGGTGATCTCAATCACCAAAGGCGCGCCTGCCAATCCGGCCGGGGCAGGCCCTTGAATCGAGAAGCCTTGCTCCACGCCGCGTTGATCGAAGCGGAACCATTCGTCCATCCCGGGCCGGCTTACCTCCACTCGATCCAGGACCGCGGCGGGCCGCCCCTCCGCAACGCTGCGCTCCAGGGCCAGCCGGCCGATCCTCGTCAGGCTCAGCTTCAGCCAGTCGTCGCCCTCGCCCGGACGAAGGGATTTGAGCAGGATTCCGGAGCCTTCCACCCTCGCCGTCGCGTGGCGGATCCAGGAGGGAGAGACGAAACTTCCATCCTTGCTGCGCTTGAAACGATAGGTTGCTTTACGGGACGACTCGTCCAGGGTCAGAGTCCATTCGGGAGGCCGGCTGGGGCTCTCATACGCCGGAATGCCTCCTCCGGGTCGTTGCCTTCCGGACTGAGCCTGGGCGAATCGTTGGAAATAAGACGCTTGGGCGGTAAGAAGACAAACGAGTCCTAGAGCGCTGAGCACCCTGCGGATCACGTGCGACAACCTCCTAGCCAGTTCCGAGAGGGGGGACCGGGAAGACTTGGATTCTACAACAAGTCCCACTCGAGTTGTAGGCCAAAAGCTACGGCGACGCGCCTTTCCGCGCAATGTAACTTTTTGTCCGTCCCCCGATTCTGAAGGCTGCCGAAACCAAGCAACAGGAGATCGCACCGGGAAAGGTGGCGCGGCGATGGACACGCCACGGGAAGGTCTTGATCAGTACCCCGCCTGCTTGTCCACTTCGTGAAGGAGAGGCTCCTCTTTCAAGAATCGCCCCAGGTTGACCAGAAAGATCGCCGTGGCCCGATCAAGGTAGTGCGGATGCAACCCGCCGATATGAGGAGTCAGGACCGTGTTGCCCAGGCGATGAAGCGGCGAGGAAGGGGGAAGCGGCTCCTCGGCATAGACATCGAGGGCGGCCCCCGCGAGTCGCCCCGACTCGAGCGCCTGGACCAGCGCGTCCTCCCTCACGAGCCCGCCGCGCGCGATGTTCACCACAACCGCCGAGCGCTTCAAGAGCGACAGCGCCCGCGCGTCCAGGATCCCAGCGGTCACGGGAGTCAGGGGAAGGCAGATCACCAGGAAGTCGGCCGAAGCCAGGAACTCCTCCCATCCCGGCGGGCCGAACAGCCGGTCCGCCAGGGGCTCCTGCGCGGCGGCGCGCCGCTTCAAGGCGTGGATTCGCATCCCGAACGACCGTCCCCGGCGCGCGACTTCACGCCCGATGCTGCCGAAGCCCAGGATCGCGAGCACGCGCCCGTCCAGCTCGGAAGGCATGGGGTTTCCCTCGAAGAAGGTGTCGCGCAGACGCTCGTTCCCGCGCTCCCGGATCGCCGTGGCGAGCCCCCGTGAGAATGCGAGGATCATCCCGAGGGCATGATCCGCGAGCGCCGCGGAGGAAATGCCACGCGAGCAGCTGAGGCGGATGGAGCTCTCCACGAGCGCCGGATAGAGCGCATCCTCCACTCCGGCCGAGGGCAGGTGGATCCATCGGAGCCGGCGCGCCCGAGGAAAGTGCTTCTCCGGGAGAGACCAGGAGTAGAGGATCTCCGCCTCCGGCAGGTGGCGCAGCGAGTCCTCTTTGTCCCGGACCGTGACGACCTCGACCTCCGGGAAACTCTCGCGAATCAGCCTCGGATACTTTTCATCCAGGTTCCATACCCGATGCCGCGAGGCGAGGAATATCAGAAGATGGGTCATGGTTCGCGCATCTTACCAGAGGATCATGCCGTCCCCACGCGCCGCCGGATCGAGGCTTCCATGCAGCATGCGCCGCGGCCCCTCGGGGTTTGACACTCTTGGAAACCGGATGCTATAAGACACGGATGTCGCAGGAAAACATCGTCATCAAAGGTGCTTCGGAGCACAACCTGAAGCACATCGATCTCACCCTTCCCCGCAACCGGCTCGTCGTCATCACCGGCCTCTCGGGGTCGGGCAAGTCGTCGCTCGCCTTCGACACCATCTACGCCGAGGGCCAGCGCCGATACGTGGAGTCCCTCTCCGCCTACGCCCGCCAGTTCCTCGAGCAGATGGAAAAACCGGACGTGGAGCTGATCGAGGGACTCTCTCCCGCCATCTCGATCGAGCAGAAGACGACCAGTCGCAATCCCCGGTCCACCGTCGGCACCGTGACCGAGATCTACGATTATCTGCGGCTCTTGTTCGCGCGGATCGGGATCCCCCACTGCCACCAATGCGGCAGAGTCATCTCCTTCCAGACGGTCCAGCAGATCGTCGATCAGGTCCTGTCGATGCGCCCCGGGACGCGCATCCTGGTGCTCGCGCCGATCGTCCGGGGGCGCAAGGGAGAGTACAAAAAGGAGCTCGAGGAAGTGATGCGCAAAGGCTTCGTCCGTGCCCGCATCGATGGGCGGGTCCTCGAGCTCTCCGACGGGATCGAGCTGGACAAGAAGAAGAAGCACGACATCGAGGTGGTCGTCGATCGCCTGGCTCTCAAGGAAGACATCAAGTCCCGGCTCACCGACTCGATGGAGACCGCGCTGCAGCTGGCCGGAGGGCTGGCGATGGTCAACCTCGCCGAGGAAGGGAAGGATCTTCTCTTCTCCGAGAAGCTGGCCTGCACCCACTGCGGGATTTCGGTCCCGGATCTCGCCCCCCGCGCCTTCTCGTTCAACTCCCCCTATGGCGCCTGTCCCGAATGCGACGGGCTGGGAGCGCGGATGGAGATCGACCCCGCCAAGATCATCCCCAACCCCTCGAAGTCGATTCTGGAAGGATGCGTCGAGTGGACCTTCGGCTTCTCCACTTCCCTGCTGAAGATGGCGGCGACGGCGCTGGCCAAGATCCACCGGTTCGATGCCCGCGCCCCCTGGCAGAAGCTCCCCAAGAAGATTCAGGACCTTCTCCTGTACGGCACGGGAGAGAAGGAGCTCGATTTCGAATACGCGGAGCGGCGCAACCGCTACTACTTCCGCCGGCCTTACGAGGGCATCATCCCGAACCTGATGCGGCGTTACCGCGAGACCTCCTCCCCCGGCATCCGCGAGGCCATCGAGCAATACATGTCGATGCACCCCTGCACCGTCTGCCGGGGAAAGCGTCTCAAGCCGGAAAGCCTCGCCGTGAAGGTCGCCGAGAAGAGCATCACCGATTTCACGGCGCTCACGATCCGGCAATCGCTATCCGCCTTCGCCGCCCTTCCCCTCAGCGACAAGGATCAGTTCATCGCCCATCGGGTCCTCAAGGAGATACGCGAGAGGCTGGGTTTCCTCGACAACGTGGGACTGGGATACCTCACCCTGGATCGCACGGCCGCGACCCTGTCGGGGGGCGAGGGGCAGCGAATCCGACTCGCCACCCAGATTGGCTCGCGGCTGACGGGCGTGCTCTACGTCCTGGACGAACCCTCGATCGGTCTCCACCAGCGCGACAATCGAAAGCTCCTCGACACCCTGCGATCCATGCGGGACCTGGGGAACACCGTCATCGTGGTGGAGCACGATGAGGAGACCATCCGCAGCGCCGATCACGTCGTCGATCTCGGACCCGGGGCGGGCGCTCAGGGGGGACGCGTCGTGGCGCAGGGAACGCCCGCGGACATCGAGCGGGCGGAGGAGTCCCTCACCGGGAAATACCTCTCCGGCAGGCTGCGCATCGAGATCCCTTCCCAGCGCCGTCCTCATGACGGGCGATACCTGATCGTCGAGGGGGCCGCGGAGAACAATTTGAAGGAGCTCGACGTGCGGTTCCCCTTGGGGCTGTTCACCGCGGTGACCGGAGTCTCGGGCTCCGGAAAGAGCACGCTGGTCAACGAAGTGCTCTACAAGGCCCTCTCGAAAAAGCTCTACAAGACGCTGGAGCGCCCCGGCCAGCACCATCGCCTCACGGGCGCGGAGCAGATCGACAAGATCATCGACATCGATCAGACCCCGATCGGCCGGACACCCCGCTCGAACCCCGCCACCTACACGGGGCTCTTCACGCCGATCCGGGAGCTCTTCTCCCAGGTCCCCGAGTCCCGGGCGCGCGGCTATCGCCCCGGACGCTACTCGTTCAACGTGAAGGGGGGGCGATGCGAGGCCTGCGAGGGAGACGGCATCATCAAGATCGAGATGCACTTCCTCCCGGATCTCTACGTGACCTGCGAGGAGTGCAAGGGCCACCGCTACAATCGCGAGACTCTGGAGATCCGGTACAAGGGGAAAAACATCTCCGAGGTGCTGGAGATGTCCGTCTCCGAGGCGGCACTGTTCTTCAAGCCCATTCCCGCCATCGCCGGAAAGCTGTCGACCCTCGAGGCGGTCGGCTTGGGCTACATCAAGCTCGGCCAGTCGGCGACCACGCTCTCCGGAGGCGAGGCCCAGCGCATCAAGCTCTCCAAGGAATTGTCGCGCCGCAGCACCGGGCGGACGTTCTACGTCCTCGACGAGCCCACCACGGGGCTGCACTTCGACGACATCAAGAAGCTTCTCTCCGTTCTCAATTCCCTGGTCGAGGGCGGGAACACGGTCGTGGTGATCGAGCACAATCTGGACGTGATCAAGACCGCCGACCACATCATCGATCTCGGCCCCGAGGGCGGAGACGCGGGCGGGCGGCTCATCGCCGAAGGCTCGCCCGAGGAGGTGGCAGGCGTGCAGGACTCCGCCACCGGACGCTTCCTCTCTCGGATTCTCCGGGGCAGCCGCCTTGCCGCTCCTCGCCGTCCCGCCGAAGCTCCCGAAGAGGCCGATCTCCGCCGTTAGCCTGTCGCCTCTCCCAATCCTGGCTCGGACGCGATTCCTGGGGTAGAGTCCTTCCTCCCGGTCACCCACGGCCCCGACAGGCCCCCCGACAGGACGGAGCAGCGATGAGCGCCCCCATGTTCAACGCCGGCGAGGAGTTCACGCTCGGCGCCGAGATGGAATTACAGCTTCTGGACGCCGAGACGCTCGATCTCTCCCCCTCCGCGACGCGGATCTTCGCGGCGCTGGAGGACGGACATCCCCGAATCAAGCCGGAAATCTTCCAATCGATGATCGAGATCAACTCCGAGATATGCCGCACGGTGCAGGAGCTGGAAGCGAATCTGGAGCAGAATCTCGCGACGCTTCGCACGCTCCTCCCCGAATCCGTCCGACTTGCGGCAGCCGGCTCGCATCCGTTCGCCCGTTACGGCGACGCCTGCCTCTATCCGCATGATCGGAACCGAGTCCTCATCGAGAGGAACCCATGGGCCGCCCGGAGGATCCTGATCTTCGGCCTGCACCTCCATATCGGCGTCCGAGACGGACACAACGCAGTCGCGACCATCAACGGGCTGCTTCCCTATCTCCCGCACTTCCTCGCGCTCTCGGCCAGCTCTCCCTTCTGGCAGGGAGAAGACAGCGGCCTGGCCTCCACTCGGATCACGGCGTTCGAGACGATCCCTACCATGGGGCATCCTCCCCTCTATCGTTCCTGGTCCGAGTTCGAATCACTCTACGAGGGTCTGCTCGCCGACGGGTCCATCGAATCGATCAAGGACCTGTGGTGGGATCTCCGCCCCCATCCGGAATACGGGACGGTGGAGCTTCGCATCTGCGACGGACTCCCCACCCTGCCCGAGACGATGGCCGTCGCGGCGATCTTCCAGGCGCTCGTCCGCCGTCTCAGGGACGAGATCGCCGCGGGGCGCAATCCGGAGCCGCCCCCCGATTGGTTGATTCGAGAGAACAAGTGGCGGGCCTCCCATCACGGTCTGGATGCGGAGATTCTCCTCGATACCACGGGCCGGATCGCGCCCCTCCGTGACGAGGTCTGGCATCTCATCGAGTCCCTGCGCAGCATCGCCTCGGAATTCGGGTCCACCGGCTACCTCGCCACGGCGGCGCGCATGCTCGAGGAGGGATGCAGCTACGAGCGCCAGCGCCACATCCTCCAGGCGACCGGATCGATC
The DNA here is from genome assembly GCA_036004025.1 of Candidatus Polarisedimenticolia bacterium. Taxonomy (GTDB): domain Bacteria; phylum Acidobacteriota; class Polarisedimenticolia; order Gp22-AA2; family AA152; genus AA152. Next base: position 8,714 of record DASYRY010000198.1, read on the forward strand.
CGGGCGGTGGCGGAATCCCTGATCACCGAGCTCCAGACCGGCCGGCCGGAGATCGTCCTCGCGAACGTACCGTGACCGGGACCGGCGCAGCCCGATGGAGTGTCCCAAAGCGAGCGGTGAATGGGGTGCCACGAGGGCGGCCCGGCGGGCCGCCGAGCTCGGCTACACCAACCTGTGCATCTTACCGGCAGGCATCGGGGATTGGACCAAGGCGACAAACCGGTGGTCGAGGGTGACAAGCCCAGGAGCTGAGGCGCTGCCTGGCTCCCATCAGTCGTCCGAGCCCGTCTTGTCGGCGGGAAGAAGTAGTCTCAAAGCTGACATATCTGCCCCGCGATCCTCGGCGTACTTGGCGGCCAGCCGGGCCACCTCCGGATGGGAGGTCTCGAAGGCGGCCACAGCCAGCAGGGCGTAGTCCTCCGCATCTCCGAGCCTGCCGGACCTCCATTGTGCCCTGCGCCAGCCGGCGGCGGCGTGCTCCCCCGTCTTCACGGGGAAATGCATTCTAAGCTCGCCATAGAGCCGGCTGTACGTATCCTTGTAGTCACCCCGAAGCAGGTCGAGGCGGGCGTGCAGAGCGACGCGCTCTGCCTCCCAGAATTTGGCCTCGGTCGCACGGATCAGCTCTTCCCCGCTTTGCAGCGCCCGCTCGGACTCCTGGGGACGGCCATGGTCCAAGTACCAGCGTGACAGTCCGAAGAGTATCTTGGCATCCTCGAGGCGGGATTCGCGCTTCAAGTCCTTTTCTGAAAGACCAGTTTTCTTGAGTGCCTCGCCCGCCAGCAGATCCGACTCCAGGGCCCGCTTGTACAGCGTCTCTCCTTCTGCGGCAGACGTCTGCGCCGCCATGTACCGCAACGCGCGCTTGGGCTCGCGACTGCTGCAGAAGAAATAGGCCAGCACCTCTCCGCTCTGATCCAGCCAGAAATCGCGGGGCTTCTTGTCGATCTTGAAGCTGAAGGGGATGCTCAGCCCGCTCACCTTGAGGGTTCCTCCCAGTCCACGCGCCGTCTGGTATTGGCTCTGTTTCGCTCCGCCGCTCGTATCTCCTGCCTCTTCGAGAACGACCTGGAAGGGAACCAGTAGAGTCCAGTCGCCCGGCGGCGCTGAATCTCTTTGGGTCCGGGTCAGCTCCCAACCGTTTTCCTTACGAAACAGCTGGTAATGATATTGGGGCGTGAGAATCTGGCGGGCTTCTCCCTGGACTTCCCATCGACCGTCTGCCGACTGCCGGAACTGGTAGCTGTAGTAGATTTCCGGAATCCCGGTCCCATAAACGAACTGCTTCGAAAAGGAGCCGAGGCTGACACTACCCATCTTCTCGAGGGAGGCCAGGAAGGTTTCCGTATCGATGGGCCGGTTGGAAAGGGCTTTCACGAGATTCTTCAGCATGAGCGTGAGCCTGTCCTGCCCCACGGCCCGGCTGAGCATTCCGAACACGAGCGGTCCCTTTCCATAGATGACCGCTTGATAAGCATCCTCCGAAAGGCTGGAATAGAGGCGCCCTCCCATGATCACGGGACCCAGCGATTCCAGCGATCGGCCGTCGAGAGTGGTCTGCCGGAGCGATTGCTTCCAATCCCTCGAGTGCTCCGCGAGATAGACGCTCTGGTGCTTCGACTGGCTCTGCAGGTAGAGCACCGCGGAGTAGTGGGCCAGCGCCTCGCTCAGCCATTGGTCGCGGTAGCTCTTCCAGCCCATGAGGTTTCCCCACCACTGGTGCGCGAGCTCGTGGGCCACCGTCTCCATGCGCTGGCGGACGGCATAGTCTTCCGTTCCCTGGGGGCCGTACAGAGTGCGCAGGCGCAGCAGGTCATCGGCGAAGGTCAGGAACCCGAGGTAACCCTGGGAGAATCCTCGCTGAACGGTGGTTACGGTCAGATAGTCGAGCGGATAAGTGCCGAACTTCTCCTCGTAGAACTGCAAAGCTCCGGTGAGTGTGCCCAGCACTTCCTGCTGGACCTCCTTCCCGACGCCCCCGGAGGCATTATTGAAGGCCACCGAAATCTTGACGTGACCGGCCTGTGCCTCGACGATGTCGAACTTGCCAATTTCGAAGGAGACTTGATCCGCCGCGACGTCGAGCACGCGGGTTTCGACCTGCTCGCCGCCGTCCTGTCGCCTCTCCACCGCCTTTCCGCTCGCCCTCAGCTCGTACTTCTTGGGCCAGCGCAGCGACAGCTTGTAAGTCGCCCGATCCGTCGTCCCGGCATGCGGATACCAGTTTCCGGTGTCCCGTAAGGCGAAGGAATCTCCGCCGAGCCCATCGAAGATGGTCCCTCCGTATTCGATCTGGAGGGTCGTCGGATCGTCCCGGCGCACGGGCTCCACCAGCATGACGACCAACGCCGAGCCGGAACGGTACCAGGTCAGGTCGCGACCGGCGCCGTCACGAATCGAGCTCGGCACCAAATCCTCGAAAAGGTCCAGCCCGACCGCCTGGCTGCCTTCACCCACCGCTTTCAGGTGAAGCGTGGCCTTCCCTTTCATCGTGAGCGACTTGAGATCCACACTCACCTCGAGTTCATAATGCTCGGGCTCGAAGCCGGTGGATCCCGGAATGGGCCGTCCCTGCTCGTCCCGCAGGGACATCCTCATCCAGGTGTCCCAAATACCCAGGTCCTGGAGACGCCGGTAAATCCCGCGTCCTTCTTTCCTGGACATGCGAAGGGCGCGCTCTGCGAGGCGTTTCTGCCGATCATCCAGCTCGTACGGAACGAATCTCCCCACCATGAGCTGCTCGCGCTCGGAAGGATCGAGCACCAGGCAGAACCGGTCGAGCTGGGCGGCGTGAAACATCGCCGCGAAATACTCCTGGTACTGGCGATCTCCCGAGGCGGCGCGCCAGATGGCCACGTCCGCTCCCAGAGCGCGGCGCTCGGCTCCCTTGATCCACCCGTCGAAGACTTGCTGCGCGCGCGCCTGGGTGTCTGCGTCGGGGTTGGACGGCGACCGCTCCAGGAGCCGATTCACGGTCGAGGCGCTTCCCACGACGAAAACCGCATCATCGATTTCAGCCTGCAGGCTCGTCTGTTGGGTGAACGCCTCCAGCTGGTGGGCCTCGATCTCATCGGGTGGTCGAAGGCGAAACAGTGCCTTCCCCAGGAACACCATCTCCACCACTCGCCCCGATAGGGGCTTTGTAGGAACCAGCACCCCTTGCTCGACCTCGAACATGCCCCCGCCCAGCTCGATGACGAGATCCTTCAGTCCGACAGCCCGGGTGAAATCAAGGCTCGAGTCTTGAATCTGGCGCTCCAGGTCCGATGCAGGTGATGCTTCCAGGCCTGCCGTGCCGACGACCGCGGCGGCGAGCAACACAAAGAAGTATCGCAACATGGGACGCATCCTGGCCCCCCTTGGATCCCATGCGTGTTGGATTTCCGTGATTCTACATCGAGAGCTTTCGCAAGAGGCGGGACATTTTCGAATCGAGAGTCTCGTGATCCGTCGGTTTTCCGGAAGGACGTTTCGTGGACCCAGGGTGGCGAGCTTCCTGCCCCTGGCCTGCCTGATCGTAAACGCCTGCGCACAAGGAAGCGCACGGGCGCAGATTTCTAGGATGGAAAGGAAGATCAGTGGCAGATCGATTGGGAGCGGTCGCGTTCCGTTCCGTCGGATCGAAAGCCCGAGGGGGATTCGACATCGTCCACGTGGGCGGTGACCAGGATGTAGGGATCGACTCCCGGCTGGCTGCCCGGCGGAACGAGAATCGAAAGACGTCCCGTCCCGGCGCTCTGGGTCGGCGCATCACACATCGGTCCCGCCGGAGCGCCGACGCCGTGGTCGTAGCTTCCCGAGGCGATCGCCGACAGCCGTCCCATGTACAGGTTGTACCGCTGGGCGCCCGGGATGGAGCTGAACGTCACGAGCAGGGATCCGTCGGGCAGAGTGTCCACCGTCAGGTCCCCCGCACCGCCTCCCCCGCCTCCCGGTCCCGACACCTCGGGCGGCCGGGGCTTCTCCCATCCGTAGAGATCCAGCCAAGCAGACTCCAGCTCGACCTGGTAATTGTCGTTCCCTGGAGTGCCCGCCACGGGAGCTGAGGCGACGCGGATCGTCGTCGTGGCGAGATCGGAGGAGGTCAATGCCGGCCACTGGTAGTCGGTCGTCCCCGTGAGAAGGGTCGGGTTCTTGCTCAGGATGGCGGAGACTTCCCTGTAGGCCGCTACGTTCGGCACCGCGAGCACCTTCTCGGTTGGGTAGTCGGGGTTTTCCGGAGGCTGGTTTGGCCCACCGCCCCCCACGAGCGGCGTGTAGAAATTCCAGTTCGTGGGCGTGTAGTTAAATCCGGGGGGAGGCCGGAAGACTCCGGTGACGGAAGCTTCCATCCGGTAGAAATCGTCCGAGACCGTTCCCGTGGTGCGATAGCGCACGCCCGCCAAGCCCCGAATGATCTGAATCTCGTCGTACCAGTCCGGAAACCCGGAGAGTCGGATCTCTTCGGTGCCCGCCCCCAGCATGATCTGCGCGGCGGCGTTCCCGTCCTGATCGCTCATCGCCCCCGCGGCATTAGCGACTAAGGCACCGTTGCGGGTCTCGGCGACGGAAGGATAGAGCCGGCGGACCCTTCGCAGGAATCCGTAGTCGATCCCTGGGATCGAGGTTCGGGGCGTCGGCATGAGGCCATCGTTGGGGCCTAGGCTGGCGCCTCCCGCCGCTTCCCAGAGCTTCTCACGGACGATCCGGTAGCCGGCATCGAGCGGATGGATGTTGTCGAAGGCGTTCCGACAAATCTTCCCTTCGTATCCCAGACACGCCCCCTGCTGGTCCTCGTGGGCGAATTCCGCTCCCACCTCGGCGATCGAGACGCGGCGCGCCTGCCCCCAGGCGAGGTCTCGCAGGATCTGGTCCACGATGGGAAGCCACGCCCGGTGGAAGCTTGTGCTGTTTCCGGTGGAGCAGTTGTAGGCCAGGTTGTCGTAGAGGCTGTTGAGAACGATGTCGGCGCCCGGAATCTGCGAGGTCAGCACCGAGAGGCTCTCCTGGAGGTTTTGCCGCGCGTCGAGGATCTCCGCAACTGCCCGGTTCACGTCCGCGGGAGTCGGACTCGCCGGGGGATCCACGTCCAGCATGTCGTTTCCGATGGCGGAGATCGTGATCAGGTGAGGCTGGGTTTCGAGCATGCGGAAGACGTTGTTGTGATTGTTGGTCTCGTCGACCAGGAAATCGTCGGTCGTCTCTCCGAGCTGCGCGGCCTGATCCAGCGTGATGGCTGCGGAGGGAACGACGCAGGCGAGCCGGGACTGCACCTGCTTGTTGTACCAGAACGATTCGGGGAAGGTGCAGAAATTGAAGTTTCGGGCGATGCTGTCGCCCAGCGCGGCGATCTTGAAGGTTCCGGCCTGCAGGTGTTGAATCCCCTGGTCGAGCTTGGCGAAGCGCGGCTGGCCGACCGGCTCGCCGTAGGGCTGCGCCGGCGTCACGAAGCCGTCCCAGCGCGTCGAGCTGAGCCGCCAGCCCACCGGATCCGCCGGCTGCAACAGGTAACAACCGTTGCCGGGAGAGAACAGGAAGCTTCCTGTGGCATCGGTGGGAATCGAAGCGTCCACCAGGGGGCCCGCGTCCTGCTTTCCCGCAAGGCGCACCGCAACGCCGGGAAGAGCAGGCTCTCCGGAATCCTGGATCCCGTTCCCGTTGCGATCGTCGAAGGCGTGACCGGACACGTTTTGGGCGAGACTCGGTGCGGCGGCTAGCGCCCAACAAAGAGCTCCTAGGAGGAGGCGTCGCTTCAAGGCTCTCTCTCGAAACGGCGATGCAGGACGTAGGATCCCCCGGGACCCGCGTCTCCGATCGCGCTCACCCTCACCGTGCCGATCAGGAGGGCCCCCTCCTGGGACATCCGGTACTCCTCGACGACCTCGACGACCTCTCCTTCCGGCGATACTGGACGGATCCGATAGACGGCCCGGGCGAGATTGCTTTCGGGAAGGATCGTGAC
>DASYRY010000199.1:0-7175 GCA_036004025.1 Candidatus Polarisedimenticolia bacterium
TCCACTACTCTTTCTACTGGTCGTTCCGATGTATTTCCCTAAGATTCCGCATGATGCAGTCCTGAGCCTGAGTCCCTTCCTATCCGCCGCCTGGGTCGGATGCCTCGCTACTTCCTTGAATCTCCTCCCGGCTGGGCAGCTGGACGGTGGGCATCTTTGCTATGCGATATCCAGAAGGCTTCACGCACGCTTCTCCCGGGCCACGCTGGTGGCGGTCATCCTCCTTGGCGCGCTTCATCCTTCCTGGCTCCTTTGGGCGGTGGCCTTGTTGTTTCTCGGGGACCGGCATCCGCCCCTGCTGGAAGAGCAGACTCCTTTGTCGGCGACGCGACGGGCGCTCGCCATCTTGGCCCTGGTCCTTCTCGTCCTATGCCTCATACCCGTGCCGATTCAGTGGACCCGCTGATCCATTCAGCGCGGGTGCTCCCTGCGCCATACCGATCCGTCGCTGACGTAACGGATTGCACCTTCCAGATCGGTCCTGTCCGTCAGGGTGCCGATGGCCTTCAACCGGTCGAGCACTTTCCCGCTGGGATGTCCCCAGAGGTTTCCCGAGCCCACCGAAATGATGGCCATCTTGGGCGAGACTCTCTGCAGGAAGGGAATCGAGGTGGATGATTCACTCCCGTGATGCGCGACCTTGAGCACTTGTGCGGCGAGGTGAGTCGCCGAATCCAGCAGGAGCGACTCTCCTTCACGCTCGACGTCTCCCGTGAGCATCAGGCTGGATTCACGATAGGTCACTCGTAGGACCAGCGAATCGTCATTGGAAACCTCTCGACCCGACCGGTAACCGGGAGGTGGGTGGAGAACTTCCAGGCAAGCCTCGCCGATACACCGGAGACTCCCCCGCATCGGATGCAGCACAGGGACTTGTCGCTCCTTCGCCAGCTTCAAGATGCGCTCCACCAGGGGAGAATCGGGAGGGTCTCTTCCAATCCATATCTCCCGGGTGGGCAGGGCTTCCAGGATCGAGGGCAGACCTCCCCCGTGATCCTGATGGGCGTGCGTCAGAACGAGGATCTCCAGCCGGCGGACCCCCAAGGTCAGTAGCGCAGGCAGAACGACTCTCTCCCCCACGTCGAAATCACTTCCCGCGAACCCCCCGGCGTCGATCAAGGCCCATCTTCCGCCCGGAAGACCCACGAGCAAGGAGTCTCCCTGTCCGACATCCAGAGCCGTGATGGAGAGAGACGAAGGGGGGCACCAGGGCGGTGGCGGAAAGCACACGAGGAACAGTCCGAAAAGGACCCCCCCGGTCAGGATCCGGGATTCTCTCCGACCTAAAGACAGCGTGCTCAGGCGCGCGAGAAGAAGCGCTGTGAAACCCGCCATAAGGGGAAAGCTGGGAGCGGGAACCCTGAGAAACGCGCCTGGAAGCTGCGTCGATTCCTTGCAAAGTCGACCAAACCAGTCAAAACACCAGGAGAAGCCTCCCTCCAAACCCCATCCGGGCATCATGAGGATTCCCGCTCCCAGCACGAGGCTCGAGGCCAGGAAGGGGGCCGCCAGGAGGTTCAGGAGAAGCGCGATGGGAGAAGCTTGGAAGAAAAGGGCGGCGACCACGGGGGTAGAGGCGATCCATGCGCTCGTGGAAGTGGCGAGAGCCTCACCCGCCAGCGGAATACGCCGCAGCCGGGACCACCATGGTCTCGCGCCGAGAAGAACTCCGTAGGTCGCGAGGAAGGAGAGCTGGAATCCTGGCTGAAACAGGTGCAAGGGCCGGACCGCGAGAAGCGCGACGGCCGCAAGGGCCTGGGCGTCGCACGCGGAGATCCGTCGGCCGGTTAGGCTTCCCGCTCCATGCGCCAGCCCCGCGATGCCACATCTCAAGATGGGATCCTCGCCGCCCGACAGCAGGATGTAAAAAGCTCCCGCCCCACCCATCACGACCGCCTGTGGTCCTTGCCCGAGAGAGGTCCTCGCAAGGAGACGGCGAAGGCAAGACATCAGCAACGCGAAGTGCAACCCCGAAATGGAGAGGATGTGATAGACGCCCGATCTCCGAAATGCTCGATCGAAATCTCCTTCGCCCCCGTCTCTCACGCCGAGGAGGATGGCTCCCAGGAATCTTCGCGGTTCTTCTCCGCGTTCCCCTGGAAGACCCGTTTCCAGCCGCGCGAGAAGGGACCCGCGAAGCTCATGGGACAACCTCAGGGCCCATCCCCCTCGACGCCCTTCGAGGTGCACCACCAGCTTTCGGCTCTTGCAAGTTCCCAGGAGGTGGATTCCGTCCGCCTCGAGGGATCGCCTGTAGTCGAACGCCCCGGGATTGCCGAAGTTTCCTGCTTCCCGAAGGCGAAGCGGCAGCTCGAGGCGGTCGCCAAAACCCACTTGCAGCTTTCTATCGGGATCGCGGAGGGAGACGCGAACGGTTCCCGGGCTGGAGACCCACAACCCTTTCCACCAAACCTTCTCGACTCGCAGCAGGAAGCGAGACCCTTCCTCCCGAAAAGTAGGTTCGCCAGCCACCCAGCCGCGCACCAGGAGCGGGTGGGCGCCCGGGCCTCTAAGAAAGAAAATCCGCAGCAGTCCCGCACCGCCGTAGCGTTCGTGCGCCACAGAAGCGCACCCTCCTCCGGCGCACGCGAGGCCCAGGACGAGACATGCCGGAGGAAGTGCGGCGCGAAACGAAGTCCGAAGCCAGGGAGAGGTTTGCAGCCTGAGAAATGCGGCGCCTGCAAGAAGGCAAAGAGCAAGAAGCGGCGAGGGAGGAAGGCAAGCCCATCGGGCGGCACCGATGCCGCACCCGAATGCGAGGGCGCATCCCAGGGTTCGAGTGAGGAAGCGAGGAGGATCCGGAGGCAATGGGTGTCGCCGCCTGGATCGGCTCTCTCGGGACGAACGCTACCACGGGTCCAGCGAGCGATTCAACCCTCGCCGAGGATCGCCAACGGGGGTATCCCCCATCGCTGCCGGGAGAGATTCTGCTCCAGCGCCAGCAGAGTCTCCCGATAGGCTTCCTTGCTCATGTCCGCGGCGCGGTGGGCCAGGATATCGCGCGCCCTCGATTCGCTCTCGTTCCTCCCCGCTTCCCCGGAGGCTACCCGCGCGGCCTCGAGAGCTTCCGAATCGAGCTGCCGGAGTCTCTCTTCGGTTTCCGAAGCGTCCCACTCTTTTCGGGACGAAGCCGCTCGAAGGACCCTGATCTCGCCGGCCACGGTCATGAGGGTCCGGCAGAGTGCCTCCTGTCCTTCCTCCCGCGCCGACTCCGCGCATTGGGTCAGCCGGCGCGACAATCTTCCAAGGTGAAGCCGGACTTCTCGGCGCAGCCGCTGGCCCTCGTCCTCCTCGCCGCGGCGGACCGCGACGAGATCGCGCTGCAAAGCGAATCGGCGGTGGACCTCCGCCCGAGCGTAGGCGAGCGAGCTCACGGAATCCGCGGAGTCGCCACGACGCACGCGAGCGCTGAACACTTCCTCGAGCGCTCCCAGCACCAGCGAAAGAGGAACACGCCCGGACCACCAAGTTTCGAGCAAAGCCCAGTCTCGGGGCGACAGAAGCATGGACGCCCCGCGAAGGGCGCAAAACCGTTCCTCGATGACGCGGAAGTATTCCTTCTCCTCTGGCGAGACGGAAGGCTCGGGGGAGTGCAGCTCCTTCATCGGTTTCTTTCATGGAGGATCCTCAGTCCGATCAGGGTCAAATCGGGATCCACTTCATCGACCCATTCGGAGAGATCCGGCTCCAGGAGAGGCGCAAGTCCACCGGTGGCGATGACGGCTGGGTTTCCCTCCATCTCCAACCGCATTCGATCCAGAATGCCGCGCACCAACCCCAGATATCCCAGCAGGATCCCTGACTGCATGCTGGTGACGGTGCTGCGGCCGATGGCTCTTTCCGGCCTTTTCAGATCGATCCGGGGAAGCTTGGCCGCCGCCTCGAACAGGGCCTGTGCCGAGATTCTCAAGCCGGGAGCGATGGCGCCTCCCAGGTACTCGCCCTTCGCGCTCACGGCGTCGAAGGTGGTGGCGGTGCCAAAATCGGCGACAATGACCGCCCTCTGGAAGCGGACGAAGGCAGCCACCCCATTGACGATCCGATCGGCTCCCACTTCGGAAGGATTGTCCACGAGGATGGGCATCCCGGTCTTGATCCCGGGTGCCACGAACAGGGGCTCCACCGAGAGATAGCGCCGCGACATTTCCGCCAGGATCGACTCGAGCGGCGGCACGACGCAGGACACCGCCACGGCTTCGACCTCCTTCACGTCCAGGGATGCGGTCGCGAACAGCGACCTGAGCGTGATCCCGTACTCGTCGACGCTCCGGTTCCGGTCGGTGGAGAGGGACCATCGCGCCACGAGCTTCTCCTTGCGGAATATCCCCATGTCGGTCCCGGTGTTTCCCACGTCCACGGCCAGGAGCATTCTCAGCCTTCACTCACGCGGCCGACATCGCCGAAGGAAAAAGATTGGACGGAATCATCCGCCGTACGCAGGAGGAGCTCGCCTCGCGGTCCCAGCCCAGCATAATGGCCGCACACCGACTCTCCTCCCTGATCGATCCGCAAGCGCGAGCCATCCTTGAACTCCGAAAAGCATTCGAAACCCTCGAGGAGGTCTCGGGGACCGACAGACAACAGCTTCTCGTATTCCTGCTCCCACCGGATGAGAATCTCCGACAAGAGATGCTGGCGATCCCACAGTCGTCCCGATTCGAGCAGCACCGAGGTAATCCGTCCTTGGAGCTCCTTGGGAAAATCCTTCTCCTCATGGTTTACGTTCAATCCCAGGCCCACGACGACTCCCGTTCCCCTGCCGTCCCCACGGGCTTCGGAGAGGAGCCCCCCCACCTTCTTGCCGCCCAGCAGGATGTCATTGGGCCATTTGAGGCTGACTCGGAGAAGGGAGTGGGATAGCAGCACCCGCGCCGATCCCACCGCAGCCGTGAGCGAGACCAGAGGAAGCTGTTCCGACGGAAGGGAGGGACGCAGGATCAGGCTCGCATAAATGCTCAGCCCCGCAGGGGAGTGCCAGGATCGCCCCCTCCTTCCCCTGCCCCGGGTTTGCTCTTCAGCAAGCACGAGCGTTCCCTCGGGCTCCCCGGCCTCCATCAAGGCCAGGGCCCGATCATTCGTCGAATCGATGCGGGGGAGATAGCGGATGCGCCGGCCGAATCGCCCCTCGCTGCGCTCCCGCTGGAGAAGCAAGGGCTCGAAAGGCGCCATCATCGCTCCCTTCCCTCCAGGCGGAGGGCAAGATCCACCCAGGGCGCGGAGTGGGTGAGTGCGCCGAGGGACAGGGCATCCGGGTGAAAAGCTGCAAATCGAGCGACCGTATTCTCCGTAATCCCTCCCGATACTTCGACGTGCACCCGGCCGCGCGCCACGGCCAGCGCTCGGTGGATCTGCCGTGGGGAGAGATTGTCGAGGAGGACCCCGTCCGCGCCGGCGTCGATCGCTTCGCGCAGGTCCCCGAGCGTCGAGACCTCCACCTGAATGGCTCGGGCTCGTCCCACGCCACCGGCGCGTCGTGCCCGCCGCACCGCTTCGCCGACGCCGCCCGAAACACGCCAGTGATTGTGTTTGATCAGAATTCCGTCATCGAGTCGAAAGCGGTGGTTCTCTCCCCCCCCGACTCGCACGGCGTACTTCTCCAGGTCACGAAGACCCGGATGAGTCTTTCGAGTGTCCCTGATCCGGCACCGTCCCCGGGCCCGCTCGACGCATCTTCGGGTCAGGGTGGAGATGCCCGAGAGGTGCTGGAGGAAGTTCAGTGCCGTACGCTCCCCCGACAAGATCGAAGCCGCTCGTCCCTCGACCCTTGCCACGGGGGTGCCCGCTCTGACGAGAGAACCCTCGGCACGCAGCGCCTCGAAGCGGAGAGCAGGGTCCAGCCGATGGAACACCTCGCGCGCCAGGGATAGGCCGCACAGGACCAGCGGGCCCTTCGCGACAATCGTCCCGACGCCCCTCGCCCGCGCCGCGACGACGCGGCGTGTGGTCAGATCTCCCGCGCCGATATCTTCCCGGAGGGCCCGCTTGACCAGCCGCGTGCAGGTGCGTCGATCGACTCCTTGGGAGACGGGAGACACCATGCTCATCCGGGAGGAGACGAGAGCTCCGTTTCGGGCAATGTCGAGAGAGTTCGGACCAATCGTTCCTTTTTTTCCGCCAGCTCCCGCTGGGCGGCGCGCACTTTTTCCACGATCTCCGCAGGCGCTCTCCGTGCGAAGGCGTCATTCTCGAGCTTGGCCTCGACGCCCGCCAGCTCCTTCTCCACTTTCTCCAGCTCTCTCGAGAGTCGCCTGCGCTCCTCTCCTCGATCGACCAAGCCCGAGCGCAGGATGGCCATCTCCAAGCCTGTGATCACTCCGCGCGCGGCGGGGAGGTCCAACGGGATCTCCTGCACGAACTCGAATCGCTCGAGACGCGCGAGGTTCCGGACGATGTCCCCGTGGCTCTCGAGAAGGCGACGCGGTCGGACCAGGTCGGACCGGAACAGCACCTCCAGCTTCTTCTTCGGGTCGAGGCTGTTCTCGGAGCGCAGATTGCGCAGCTTGGTCACGACCGACATCAGAAAAGCCATCTCACGCTCGGCATCGGCATCGAACTCCTCCTCCCGCCACCGCGGGAACGCTGCCGTCACCAGGGAGGCTCCCTCGTGGGGAAGAAGCTGCCAGATCTCTTCCGTGAGGAAGGGCATGAAGGGATGCAGAAGCCTCAGGGCGCGGTCCAGCACCCGCAGGAGCACGGCGCGCGTGCGCGAGCTCTCGGCCGCGTTCCGCGCTTCTCCCACAAGGGACGGTTTCGCCACCTCGATGTACCAGTCACACAGCTCGTGCCAGAAGAAATGGTACAGGGCCGAGGCGGCCTCATCGTAGCGAAACTCGCCCAGGGCCCGATCGACCTCGCGCGTGACCTCGTTCACCCGGCTGACGATCCATCGATCGGTGAGCTTCAGGTTTTCCGAATCGGCCCGGAACTGCACCCCCTCGGACGGAGGTTCATCGGAAAGATTCATCAGGACGAATCGAGCCGCATTCCAGATCTTCGTTCCGAATGCCTGGTATCCCTCCACCCGCTTGAGGTCCAGCGCCACGTCCGTCCCGGGGGAGGACATCGCCGCAAGGGTGAACCGGAGGGCATCGGCGCCGTGTCGGTCCATCAGCTCGAGCGGATCGATGGTGTTGCCTCGGGTCTTACTCATCTTCCGGCCCTTCTCGTCCCTTACC
>DASYRY010000200.1:0-3775 GCA_036004025.1 Candidatus Polarisedimenticolia bacterium
GCGAGGCGGGCCGCCTCCGATGCCCAGAACCCGTGTCCCAGTCCGTCGAGCAGCCCCACGAGCACGCCGCCGGGAAACTCGCAGAGCACGTGACGGTCGCCGGACAGAGTCTCCTGCGCCGACGCATGACCGGCGATCCCAAGCTCCAGCGAGTGGAGACTCATCGTTTCCACTTCTTGGCGGTCACGGTGGTTCCCCGTCCGGGCGACGATACGACCCCGAATTCATCCATGAGCCGTTTCACACCCGGCAGTCCCAGGCCCAACCCGCCGGAGGTCGAGAAGCCGTCGCGCATCGCTTGCGTAAGATCGGAGATTCCGGGTCCCTGGTCGCTGGCCGCGATCAGGAGGCCTATCCGGCCCCCTTCCGAGATTTTGGTCAAGAGGATCTCGCCGCGGCCCGCGTACAAAACGATGTTGCGAGCCAGCTCCGAAATCGCCGTGGCGATCAACGCCAGCTCCCCGGCCCGGAAGCCCACCTCCGCGCCGAGCGTCCGGCCTCTCTGCCGGGCGGTGACGATATCCGCTTCGGATTCGATGGGTACGATGTCTTCGGCTCGAACTACGGGTCCGGGGCGCCAGACACCATGCAGGCTCTCTCTGCGGGGGGCGCTTTCCCGGTGATTCGTCACGATGTCCCCTTGCTCATTCGACCGACTGGGTCTTTTGATTCAAGAAGGCCAGACCTTCTTCGAGGTCCAGTGCGGTGCCCACACCTTCGAGGGTGAGGCCCAGCTGGACCATGGCAAAGGCGACTTCCGGCTGAATCCCCACGATGACCGTCTCGGCTCCCCTCAACCGGATCATATGTGCGAGATCCCTTAGGGTACGTGTCGCGAACGAATCCACTACATCGAGCACCGTGACGTCCACGATGACTCCTCGCGATCGGAACTTGCCCACCTTGTCGACCAGCGCGTCCCTCAGCTGGATCATCTCCGCGTCGGCGAGGGCGGACTGGACGGACGCGATGAGATACGCACCTTGCTTGAGGATGGGAACTTCCACGGTGTTTGCCTCTTATGCGGAGTCGGCCGTGGGGCTGCTGGCGATAACCTTGTACGCCAGGAGTTTTTCGGCTTCCTCGATGCCGCCCTGAAGATCTCCCACGGTGTTCATCTTGCTCAGATCCACTCCGATCGTCACCAGCGTCTGGGCGATCTTGGGAGAGAGACCCGTGACGATGACGGTCGCCCCCAGCAGGCGAGACGCCTCCACCGTCTGCACCAGGTGGTTCGCGACGTTGGTGTCGATCACGGCCACCCCGGTGATGTCGATGACCACGACCTTGGCGCGGTTGGTGCGTATCGCTCCCAGGAGCTGCTCCGTGAGCTGGCGTGCGCGATGCGGATCGATGGCGCCGATGATGGGCAGGATGAGAAGCCTCTCGCGCACCTGGAGGACGGGAGTCGAAAGCTCCCGGATCGCTTCCTGCTGCTCCATGATGATGCGTTCGCGCTCCTGAACGAATCCCACCGCCACGGTATTGGCGATCCGGTTGGCGGCGGGCTCGTAGGCGTCCAGAATGCAGTTCAAGAGGGCGAAATCGGCCTGGTACTTGGCGAAGAGGGAGCGCGCCAGGACGTCGCGCAGGAGGAGCACGATTCCCACGACCTCGTGGGTTTCCACTCCTCGCGGGATGATGCGCTCGGACAGATCCCGCGCGTAGGTCTGCAGCGCCTCCATCGTGCCGGTTTCCAGGGCTTCCACGTAATTGTCGTAGACGGAGGTCGCTTCCTTGAAGATCTCGTCCTTCGACATGGCCGTCAAGAGCTGGGCCTGGGTGATTCGTCTCGCCCATTCCTCCCGAAGCTGGGTCCGGTTCCTACGCAGGTGGGCGACCAGCTCCCGCAGCAGCATGACGTCGGACTCTCCCGCCGGGAGCGGCTCTTTCAAATAGGCTTCGGGTTCGATCATGGCAGAGGACTCCTGTAGGAACGTTAAAACCTCCGAATGGAGCGGGTTTTCGGCGAGGACATCCGATCCGGGTTGCGGGATGCTTGGGCAGGGTTCCGTCGAGCATCCATCCACTTTTCCGCCTTATTAATCGAGAGCCCGAAAGAACCCTAACCCCTCCTGACAGGCGGGGGAATAGGGTGATCACCCGAGCGATGTTGGGAAATGACCTGAAGGCGTGGTTAGCGGATGTATCCCAGAGAGCGGAGCATCTCGAGCTTCTCCTGCTCCTCCTCGGGCCTGCTGGTCAGCGAAATGGATTCGCGCTTCAAATAGTCCTTGTAGGAAGGAATCGAACGCACCGGGTGACGCGCCAGGAACTCGGGGTCGATGATGTCGATGAGCACGCGACCCTTCATGTCCCCGGGAACGGGTAGACCCATCAACGCCAGAATCGTAGGGGCGATATCGAGCACGCTGCCGCTGGTGGTAATCCCCTTGCGGATTGGACCCCCCGCGGCGACGAAGATCCCATCGAGGGTGTGCTGGCCCGGCTGGCCGAGCGTCACGGTCCCCTTCGCAAGCGCTTCCGCTCTCGCCTCCTCGAAATTCTCCGCGAACTCGCCCGCCGGCCTCGGCTGCGGCAGCCGCCCGGACGCTTCGAAGCCGTGATCGGAGAGGACCATCACCACCGTATCCTTCGACAGCATCTTGATCAGCTTCGCCAGGTATCGATCGTTGTGCACGCTCAGGTTCGGGATCAGGCGCCCCAGCCGCTTCGCCTCTTGAGGGGGAACACCTTGGAATTTCTCCGGCTCGTAGAGGTGCCAGAAAGTGTGGGAGACTGGATCGTTGGCGATGAGGTAAACCCCCATGAGATCCGGCTGCCCGCGCGAGAGCATCTTCAGGGCCATCTCCTCGTAGGTCCGCTGCTCGCAATAGGCGAACTTGAAGACGCTCGGGCCGTGGGCGAAAATCGGCTTCTTCACGGCCATGAACTCATTCATCTCGGCCGGGCTCATCTCCACCAGGTCGCGGATCTCCGCCACCGGCGGGCGCGCAGGATCCACGATCAGCGGCCGCAGCTCCTCCGCCAGGTTTCGGGGAAAGGTGAGCATCTCGCTGCGCGCGCCGTGGTGCCACTCGGTGAACCGACTCCTCGCCATCCGGTCGGAAAGGATCCACCCCCTGACGGGCTCGGCTGGCCAGGTGGCCCACCAGCCCACGAAGCCGACGCTCTTGCCGAAGGGCCCCACGAGATTCCACAGGGCGAAGCTCCGGCGATCGTTCGAAGTCACCAACTCCGCGGTTTTGCCGTCGAGGGCGCCCGGGCGCACCACCAGGAAATCCCTGATCCCGTGCACCGAGGGCTCCTGCCCCGTGACGATGCTGGTCCAGACGGCCGGGGAGAGTGGCTGAGGGAGAGATCGCAGAATGCCGCGAGCGCCGCGCTCGATCAAGGATTGGAGCTGGGGCAGCCGGCCACTGGCGAGCAGCGGCTCCAGGACCTTGAAAGTCGCGCCGTCGATGCCGATAAGAACGACCTTCACTCCGGTCGGACTCCCACTCGCGGTCAGCTCGGAAAGGCTCTTGCGCTCGACCGGCGGCTCCACGGAGCCGGCCCTGGGAATCGATGCAAGAAGAGCCAGGGCACACGCCAAGAGAGCTCCGGCGCGATGCCGGAAACCCGGCCGGCATCGCCGGCCAAGGGCGCCTGCCCGAGCGATCGGTTCAAAGGTCTTCATTTCCGGAATGATAGAGGATGGCGCGCTCGCGGGACAACCGACGAGTCACGGCGTTTCGGTTGACACGAGCGGAGGCCCCGCTATCCAATAGGCCCCGACCAGGGGAGGGTGCTTCGCGGAGATTATGAGAGGACA
>DASYRY010000201.1:0-8657 GCA_036004025.1 Candidatus Polarisedimenticolia bacterium
CCTGACCCGGGTTGCTGTCTACATTGAAGCTGAGGAGCCGAATCCCAGATCGTCCCTCGAGGCGCTCGTGCAGCTTTTGAAGGTGGGGCAGCTCCGCCTGGCAAGGACCGCACCAGGTGGCCCACACGTTGATGAAGGTCACTTTTCCACGAAGATCGGCCTGGGTCCAGCGCTTTCCCGAGAGATCGTACATCTCGAACCCGGGCAGCGGCTCCCTTCTATCCCGCCAGCCGCCCGCCACCTTCTCGACGGGAGGAGTCCCTTTGCCGGGAGATTCCTCGAGGGCGGCGCGCCACCCCTCCTTGGTCCCGCCCAGTTTTTTCCAGATTCGCCGGGCGTCGGCTTCGATCTGGTCCTTGGTCTCCTGGATGGCGCCCTGCGGATCGGGAAGCGCCAGGAGACCCGCCCGATAATGTGTCCAGGCGTCGGCGGGGTGCCCTTCCGCCTCGGCGAGACGCCCTTTCCAGTGCAGGACCGTCGCGCGGTGCCAGGCTTCCACCAGAATCCGCTCCTGACGGTCGTCTGTCTCGGAGCCATCCTTGCCTTGCGCGCCTCTCGCATGCTTCTCCGATGCTTCCGGCGCCGGCGCCGACGCCGAGGCCGGCGGTGCCTCGGAGAGTGCGTTCTCCATGAGGGATAGAACTTCACCGGCGTGACGCCGATCCCCCCTCTTGAGATAGGCCTCCAGCAACAGCGGCCAGCCGGACCAGTGCGAAGCATCCAGATTCTTTCTGGTGTTCTCGCGCATCTCGGCACCACCGGAGTCGTTCCGCTCGAGGTTCTGCTCCAGCGGTCTCAAAGGATCCTGCACGAGCGCGGGCACGTGGCTCAGGCGAACTCCGCGATCGACGTAGAGACGAGCCACGCGATGCTCCACGGGAGGGAAACCACCCAGGGAGCTCCGGTCGCTCTGGAGGACCTCGAGGAATCCGTCCGCCGCCGCCAGCGCCTCCCGGTTCGACAACTCCCGGAGCTCGCCCACGGCGAGAATTCGATAGAGCCAGGCGAGCGGATAGTCGGGCCACGCCTTGACCCAATTCGAAGACTCGCGATAGAACGCCCGCCAGTAGCTCTTGATGGCTATGGGGTTGGCATCGGCCGGATACGGATTCCCTTCCATCCAGCGATCGGTCACGATGTCCAGTGCATCGCCCGTGTATCCGAATCGATGCAGGAATTCCTTCTCGATCCTTTCCTTCGATTCCTGATCTCCGATCAATTCGTACCCTTCAAGCAGGGTGAGGTACCACTGCTTGTTCTCGTTTCGGGACAGCGAGCGAATTCGCGCCAGGTCCTTGCGCACGCGCTCGCGAACGGATGCGTGCTCGGCGGGCGGCTGGGCGCGAAACTCCATCGACCACAGGGAGGTGTGAAAGGGGATCACTTCGGCGTCCGCCCTGCGCTCCAGAATGGCCCGCAGCTTCGCCGCGGCCTCGAGGGCAAACTTCGGATTTCGGACCCGTTCGACGAAGCGGTACCCTTCCAGCGAATCGGGGCAGAGCTTCCAGAATCGCAGAAGATGCTTGCGCAAGCTCCGGGACTCCTGCCCGGCTCCCACCCAGGAGAGGGAAGCCAGCTCGAGATGGGGCCATGCAAAACGAGGATCCTTCTCGAGAGCTCGCTCGAACTGCCTCTTGGCGGCCGGGTCGCCGCTCATTTGAAGTGCGCGTCCGAACAGATAAAGGAACCGGGAATCGTCGGGGTGTTCCTGCAATCGCCTGTGGTACTCCTCGACGAGCGCGCGTCGCCCTTCCTCCGTGCCCTGGCTGCGTTTCTGGACCTCGCGGTGGAGAAACAGATCCTCCGGATTCTCTCGGAGCAAAACACGCAGCCGCTCGATCCTCGCCGCCTGGCGTTTCGCGGGAGGCATCCGCTCGAACACTTCGGAGTCGAGTGATTCAATGGCTTTCAGGATGAGCGGCGAGGGCTGGCAGGCAGATTCCGATGACGTGGCGTGCAAGGGCCGCGTCCAGGCCGACGCCATCAGAACAAGCAAGCCGCCGAGCAATGCCCGACGCGAGACAGTCCGAGTGTGCATCTTTGACATGGCGTTCTTTTCTCTCGAATTTAATGAATGACAAGAATCTAGCCGTATCCTCCGTCAGGCGTCAAGGGTGTTTCAAGGAGCGGCGACGCGAGAAAGATCGCCCAAGAACCGCTCCAGGCCTGAGGTTCCTCTTGACATCCGGCGTTTTCGTTGTATAAAAAGCCTGCAAATCCCGATTTGACGCCCCATGGGACCGGATGCCTGAGAGGGGGGGCCTCAGGCTTCGCGGGGTGATGGGCTCCTCCGGGGCGGACGACTGCATGCGAAAGCTCACCATCGGAGCGAGAATCGGGCTTTTTTCGATCCTCGCCCTCGCATTTGCGCTCCAACCTCCTCCCATCGCGGTTTCCAGCTTCACCTACTACGTCGACTTCGCCTCCGCGGCCACGTCCGACTGTCTTCCCACGGTCTCCGGATGCACCGGGCAATGCGCCGTTCCGACTTGCGGAACCTCCGGGACGCCCTGCCACAAGATTCAGGACGCGCTCAATCTGGCGAACTGCAATATCGGCTCCAATGCCGCGCTGGATGCCGACGTCATCGTGACGGCGGGAACGTATCCTGAGCGGATCTTCGTCTATCCGAACACCCACTTGATCGGGGCCGGGCGGGACATCACCACGATCGACGCCAAGGGACTGAATCGCTCCGCCGTGATCATGGCGAATGCGGGCGGCTACGGCTTCAATCGCCCCGAGGTCAACTTCTCCATCTCGGGGTTTAGAATCATCCACGGCAGTGGCGATCGGATCACCCTCTCCGATTCTGGGGGAAACTTCTACTATCAGATGGGGGGCGGCGGGATGCTGCTGTACGGGCCGCTCAACGGCCCGAGCGGGTGGCCGCTGGTCACCGACTGCCGGATCGAGGACAACACTCTTGCCAACAACACCGGCCAGCCCGCGCCCGACTGGAACGGCGCCGGAATCTACATCGCGCGCGGCAACCCGACCGTGTCCGGGAACATCGTCCAGCGCAATACCACGACCCCTCCGGATCAGAGCGGATCGGTCTCCGCCCTCGGGTGGGGAGGGGGAGTCTTCTCCCTCAACTTCGATTGCCAGCCCCTCATCACCCGCAACATCGTGCGCAACAACGTCACCCTCGCCCAGGTCGGAAGCGGGGGAGGGATGCACATCGCCGGAAACACCGGCACCGTGGTGAGCGGCAACTTCGTGACCGCGAATTCGGCGAGCGTCCAGGGCGGCGGGATTTATCTCTACGTCGCGGGCGTCTCTGCCTACAACAACGTCGTGATGGGCAACATCGCCGGCAGCGTGGGAGGAGGCATCAGCACGGGCACCCCGCTTTCCGCGATCAACGTCACGAACAACAGCGTCGTTGGCAACGTCATGACCACGCACGTGGTGCCCAAGGGGGCCGTGTTCTCCTCGATCGGCGGCGGCATCTACTCCGGCTTCATCGTGAGCCAGCAAGGCAGCCCGCAGAACCACCTCACCAACAACCTGGTGGCCCAGAACGATGCCACGAGCCTGGGAGGAGGCGGAGGCCTCTACAGCTTCAATGCCTTCGCCAGCACGGAGCGCAACGACCTCTTCGGCGACAGCCCGAACGAGGTGCGCGGGGACTACACCGACGCGGCGGTGATCGGGGTCAACGGGAACGTCTCCTTGACCCCGAGCTTCGTCAATGCCCCGACCTTCTGGGATCACACGAACGCGGCGGGCACCTCCAGCACGGCCGTCGTCTTCGCCTCGACCCGATACGCCGTCGGAAACCGGATCGAGTACAACGACGACGGGGTTTCCCGGCAGATCACCGCCATCAACAGCTCTACCAAGACCTTGACCTTCACTCCGGCCCTGACCAACAAGATCTGCAGCAATGCGACCAACGCCGCCTGCACGACCAACGCGGATTGCCTGTCCCCCGGAACGTGCATCACCGACACGACGCGCGCCAACCGGATCCTGGCGAACTGGGGGGCTGGCACGAACGTGAACGAGGACTTGCGGCTCACGGCGTCATCCCTGATGCGGGACGCGGGGACCAATACCCCCCTCTGGGGAACGGCGCCCGTCACCGACTACGACAACCTCTCGCGTCCGGTGGACGGGGATCTGAACGGATCGTTCGTCACCGACATGGGCGCCTTCGAGTTCCGCTTCCCCGACACCGACGGGGACGGAGTGATCGACCTCCAGGATTGCGCGGCCGCGGTCAACAGCGCCTGGTCGGTGCCGGATCAGGCGCCGGATCCGCTCACCATCAGCTCCGGCGAGATGCTTTCCTGGATCCATATCCCGCAGTCCAACGTCTACAGCGTGTATCAGGGGACGATCACCAGCCCGTTCTCCTACAATCCGGCATGCCTGGTCGCCGAGGTGCCCGGAGTCACGACTTCGATCGCGGGGACCTCTCCCCCCTTGGGCTCGGCCTATTACTATCTCGTCGGCGGGGTCAACACGTGTGGCTCCGGACCCCTCCATCTCCTGCCGACGGTGAATGCGTCGACTCCTTGTCCCCCTTCGGGCGCCGACTCGGATGGCGACACCGTCCAGAACATCAACGACAATTGTCCGATGGTTTCCAACACCAATCAGGTGGACCCCGATCGCGATACGGTGGGCACCGCCTGCGACAACTGCCCGACTGTTTTTAATCCTTCCCAGCTCGACTCCAACTCGAACGGCATCGGGGACGCCTGCGAATAATAAGAAGACGCGCTCCGCCCCGAGCCGCGGCGCATCCCATCCCGGTTATCTCCTACGGGACGCTACATCCTCTTGGGGCACTCCTCGTCGTCAGATCGCCCGAGCATCGCGAACCCTGCGAGGCATGGCCGGGTAAAGCTCGCGCTGTCCATGCTTTGCGCCTGGGAGCCCCTGCGTCTGGGGGTTCCTCCTCTCCATTCCTCGGGAGATCACCCGATGTCCCGCCAGGCGCCGCAGGGCTAAGGTTACAGGGTGATTTGAGACGTGCATTTCGAGGAGCATGGCAAACTCATGAAATCTTCCAGCGCAACCCAGATTCGATCGCGAGGAAAGATCCTCGCCATGTACCAGACAAGCTCGGCGCCGGCTTTGGCTTCCCACGACGACGTTAGAAACATCCTTCTAGCGGACGACGATTTGGGTTTTCGAGCCGCGCTGAAGCGCATACTGGAGACCGTGCAAGGCTTTCGCGTTCGACAGGTCAGCGACGGGGAAGAGGCGGTCCGATTCGCCCGCTTGTACCGTCCGGACCTGATCTTGATGGACCTGTCCATGCCGCGGCTCAACGGTCTCGAGGCGGTCCGCCTGATCAAGAGCGCGCAGCCTGCCATGCGTGTCATTGTCTGTTCGGTACACGTCGGTCCTGTCTATCGCCGTGCCGCGAGCCTCAACGGTGCGGATGGATTCTTGCCGAAATCGAAGTGCTTTTCGGAGCTGAACTGGATCGAGAGGATGGCGTGGGCCGACCCCGCCAGCCAGGCTGGCGTGGCGTCGAGCTGAGCCGAGGGTCCAAGGAGAGCCGAAACCGTCAAGGACAGGCGGGTCCGCTCCGGGGAGCTCCTCCCGTGCCAGTCCCCAGGTTGCCTCCGCAGGCATTCTTGGAGCGCACAAGGTAGAAGAGAATCGCGGCGGGAGAGGTCGGATCCGAGGCGCTGAGATCGGAGCCCGCCGATTCCACGCAAGCACCCCCCGAAAAAATCGGATTCCCGGCGCGAAGAAGATCGTAGAGGACCGACGTGCCTCCGGGGGCCGCGGGAGGGCTCCAGCTCAGGGTCGAGCCCGCGGTGTCCAAAGTCAGGTTCAATGCCTCCGAAGGGACGGCCCAGAGGGAAGAGCTGAAAGGGGCGCAGTCGGAGATGTCGGGAACGGTGTCGTGGTCGCTGTCGATGCACAGGTGCCTGTCGGCGACCAGTGCGGGAAAGGGTAGATTCGTGATGTTGTTGAAGGAGAGGTTGTCGACCTCCCAGCCCGGCGCTCCCACGCTGACATCCGATCCGACTCGAAAGCGCACGCGCACCGTTTGCCCCTGGAACGCGGTTCCCAAGCTGACGGTGACGGTCGAGAAGGTGGGATAACCCGGGCTGAGCCCGGCATAGCCGGGGAGACCGCCGAGTGGATTGCCTCCGTCGGTGGCGAAAGTGCCCGAATAGCCGGGCGACGCGAAGCTACCGATGTCGGTCCAGCTCGCGCCGCCGTTGTTGCTGATCTCGATGACGCCTCCGTCGAAGAATGTGGCGCCTGCGAATTCGAACGAATAGCGGTGGCTGAAAGTGAAGCTGAAGCTGCCGGTGGAGGCGACCGCCAAGGGCGGCGACGTGAGGTCGTGATCCGCCGCCGCATTGGGATCGGGCCCGAGCCAGCGGTGGTCCGAGGGAGTCGCCGCCAAGCGCCGCCAGGGCTCGGCGGGGTCGAGGGCAGGATTGGCTCCCACCGTCCATGGCGGGGTGTCGCTCTCCACATCATCGAAGGCGGAAAGATTGGGGACGTCGTCGTAGTGGCCGCGCTGCGCCGAGGGGACGGTCACCGTACCGGGGATCGCGAATCCCGGGTCGCTGAAAGCGATCGTCAAAGGAAGCGACTGGATGCCCGAGACGCTGCCCAGAGAGACGCTGAGAGAGGCGCTCGCCGTGCCAAACGGAGCCGAAGCGGGGAACGAAATCGGCCCGGTGGGGAGAGTCAAGGCCGGGTTGGAGGAGCCGACCGTGGCCGTCGTGGCGCCGAGGGGCGCATTACCGGTGTTCCTCAGGGTGATGGTCAGCGTTCCGGTCTCGCCGGCGTCGAGGATTCCGTCCCGATCGCAATAGATCACGTCGTCGTCGAGAGTCGCGCTCTCGAAGGTGAGGTCGGCGCCTGCCGTGAAGCTCTCGATGACTCCCTGCTGTGTGACCGAATACCGGCTGGGCGCCACGGCCCTGATACCAGCTCCGCGACGCGCGAAGGCCTGGGAGAACAGGAGGAAATCGGCGTTGTCCTGGACGAAAGCGGCCGCCAGCAGCGCGTCGCGCGCCTCCAGGAAGGTCGGCTGGATGGGAGTCATCTTATAGGCCGCCACCAGATAGTCCCTCATCCGATCGCGAGCCTGATCGAACGTGAGCCGGGGCGTGTCCCTCAGCAGCGACGCATAGCACTCCCAGAGCATGGTAGCCCAGACCTCCCCCGTGCTGTGAACCTCGGAGTTCAGGGAGCCGTCGGCCCCATACGCGATCGGCGCGGTGGTGGGAAGCGGGACTCCGTCGGAGATATGGCGGAAGGTCAGGGGATCCTTGCTGAAGTCGGTGGAGTAGGGGACCCGCCGGATTCCGAAGTAATAGCCGTTGTTCGGCTGGCTCCCGTTGCCGCCGCCGCTCTCGACGTAGCTCGCGAGCGCGTAGACGCCGCTGAAGTTGGGATTGGAGGGGACCGAGGCGTCTTCGGGGCGCACCACCATCAGCATTGCGTGGAAGTCCCCCCATCCTTCGCCCATCCCGCCGCCTTGCTGATTGGTGAGACCGTTGGCGTTTCCGATGAGCCGGTTGCTGATGGAGTGCCCCCACTCGTGCGCCACGATCGTGTTGTCGATCGTCCCATCCCGCTCCAAGGCGGCACCGCGGAAGAGATTGGCGTTCACTCCCGCTCCGAACTGCCCCCGAATCGCATTCCCGTCGGAAAGGGAGACGAAGAGGCTCGGGATGGTGATCGTGGCGTCGGCCCCGGACATGTCGAGAATACCGGTATCCACGTTGTTGGCGATCAGCGCACCGACCGCCCCGTTGAGCTGCGCGTTCTTCACCTTCACGGCGAACGAGCAGGTGCCGCGGTCGATGAAGGCGATCTTCCCCGAAACGACTCCACCGTTGACGAACGGACTCTGACAGCCGTCGGAGGCGACGCCTGAGCCGTCGTTCACCAGGATCACGCTCTGGGTGACGCTGAACGAGGCCGGGCCGAACTGCGCCACCCCCACCGAATAGGCGCCGGCGATCGAGGCAGGCGAGTTGACGTTCAGGGCGCGCGCGGCGATCCCGTCGAAGATGTACATCTGCATCCTGGGCCGGGCGCCGTCGGCGGGTGTGGCCATGTCGGCATTGTTCCGGCCGCTGAAATCCTGGGCCTCCGCCCGGATGCTGTCGGTCCCGATTCCTCCTCTCCCGAAATTGTCGGTCTGAGGATTTCCGGACGCTTCGTCGTAGCCGGAATCGTAGAACCAGTCGTGGAAGAAGTTCACGTCATAGAAGAGCTGCGTGATCGCCGCCATTTGCTGGTTCTGGCTGGACCCAGGCGCCAAGGCGGTGTTGTAAGTTCTGTCGAAAGTGCCGGGGGAAGTCGTGGTGGCGCGAAAATCCCCTGCGCTGAACCCGTCCGGCCCGGAGAGGTCCGCGTAGGCCTCGACGTTGTTTCCCGTCGTCTGGGTTGAGCCGGTCGGGAGCCACGGATCGCCCGTGCTGATGGGGCCGCTCTGGAGCGTGACCAAGGCAGGGGAGACGAAAGGCGCCTGAAAGCCGTCCGGCAATCCGGTCGGGTGCGGGGAGGCCCCGGTGCCCTGAGGGCCGTCGTGGGGAAGCTGGAGCCCGCTTCCGGCGGCCCAGACCCGGTAGGAGAAGGAATCCCTCACCGTCAGGTCGTTGCGGAACAGCAGCGTTCCGTCCTCGGCCGAGATCACGTAGGCGTAGTAATCC
>DASYRY010000202.1:0-2581 GCA_036004025.1 Candidatus Polarisedimenticolia bacterium
GAGATCCATCGGCGCAGCTCGAGAGTCGCCAAGTCCTTCTTCTCGGAGAATTGTGCCGCACTCACAGAAACGCTCTTGGAGAGCGAGCTCTTCGGCCATGTCAGGGGCTCCTTCACAGGCGCGGAAAGAGATCGTAAGGGAATCCTCGAGCTTGCCCATCGGGGAACACTTTTCCTCGATGAATTGGGGGATATGTCCCTCTCCATGCAATCCAAGCTACTCCGAGTGCTGCAAGAGGGAGAGGTCAGGCCGGTGGGTTCCAGGACTACCTCGCGTATCGATGTGAGATTCATTTCCGCTACAAACCGGGATCTCCATCGGTTCGTCGAGCAGGGTCTTTTCCGTTTGGATCTCTATTACAGGATCAATGTCATCGCCATAGTTCTTCCACCGCTGCGGGACCGGAGGGAAGATATCCCCCTTCTCATCGAGCACTTCATCCAGCGATATGCGCACCGGACCGGCTGCACACGCCGACAGTTCAGCGAACCTGCCCTGGACCTGCTCTGCGCCTATGAATGGCCGGGAAACATCCGTGAGCTCGAAAACACCGTTTATCGGTGTCTGGTCCTGAGCGAGGAGAAACGAATTGATCCTCGCGATCTCCCCGAGCGAATCCGCAGGTTGGAAGGACTCTTCGACGGGAAGTCCCGAATCCAAGTTCCAAAGACGGGCGAGCAAGTTCTCATCGAGCGAGCGTTGCGAGACAGCCTCGGGGACAAAGCGAAGGCAGCTCGTTACATCGGATGGTCGCGGCCGAAACTCTACCGAAAGATTCGCGAGTATGGAATCTCCGTCACCTTCGGACGGCAGGTCGGGCATACCGCGACACCCAACCCCGATGATGTCTGAAAAGCGGGAGCTTCATGCGGGCCAGATGTCGCTGCCGGCGATTTCCAGGACGTTGCCGTCGGGATCCTTGAAGTAGAACGAGCGAGACTGCCCCCAGCGGACCTCTTGGATGACGCTCACTCCCTTCTCGGGCAGGTAGGTCTTCCAGGCTTCGTACTCGCCGGGTGCCGCTTGGAAGCAGGTGTGGATCGGTCCCACCGCGCCATGCGCGGGCAGGGTGCCTCCCTTGAGCGTCTCTTCGGCCCGGAACACGAGAAACACGCTGCTCCCGGCCCGGTAGAACAGGCTGCGTCCCGGCTCGTGCCCCACCAGGCGCATCCCCATGATGTCGGAGTAGAAGCGGCGGGTCGTCTCCTCGTCGGAGAAGTAAAGGACCGTCTCGAGGACCCCGCTCAGGCTGGGTCGCGCTTGGGCCATCGCCCCCTCCTTGGATGCGGGGCATCTTAACCCCAAAACGGGCGCCCGCGGCGCTGCCGGAAGGCATTTCCACTCGCCGAAAAAACAGGATAAGGTATCGGCTTCCCTCACGAGGTGGCGGGTGATGCGACGTCTTCCGATGAGAAGGCTGGTGCTGGTGGCGGCTTGGATGGCCGCCCTGCTCACTCCCCTGTTCGCGCAGATCAAGCTACCACCGCGCGAAGACCGCTCGGTGCACGATTTCGCCGGCGTCATCGCGCCGGAAGTGGCGCAGGCGATGGAGGCGAGGCACAAGGAGCTGTTCCAGAAGACGGGGGTGGCCATCATCGTGGTCACCGTGAAGAACCTCGAAGGGGAGCCGATCGACGATTTCGCGGTGCGGGTGGGCAAGGAGTGGGGCGCCGGGACCAAAGGGCAGGACCGGGGGATCGTCGTGGCCGTCTCCACCGGTGACCGGAAGGTGTTCATCGCCACCGGCTACGGAGTGGAGGGGTACCTTCCGGACGGAAAGGTGGGCGCCATCCTGGACAGCTACGTGATCCCATCGCTTCGGGAAAACGACTACTCCCAGGCGCTCGAGAAGGCCAGCCAGGCGCTGACCCAGGCCTCGGCCGCCGAGTACGGCGTGACGATCGAGGGGCTTCAGGGCCTGCCGGCCCCCCAGAGCCGTTCGCGCCAGCCCACCCTTATGGGTAAACTGTTCACGCTCCTCGTCATGGCGTTCTTCTTCATCATGATCTTCCGGAACCCGTCCCTGTTGTGGCTTCTGTTCCTGTCCGGAAGAGGGCGGGGGCGCGGCGGGTTCGGAGGGTTCCGCGGCGGCGGGTTCGGAGGGGGCGGCGGCGGTGGCTTCGGCGGGTTCGGAGGCGGAGGATTCGGGGGCGGCGGTGCGGGGCGCGGCTTCTAGCGTCCCGAGCGGAGGCACGAGATGAAGGCGACCCAAGCGAAAGAGAATCCGGAGCTGAAAGCGTTCGTGCAGAGCATGAGCGAGGCGATGGGGAACAAGCTTCTGAGCGTCGTGCTCTACGGCTCCGCCGCGCGCGGGGATTTCGTCGAGAAGACCAGCGATTTGAATCTGATCCTGGTCCTGGAGGATCTGTTCCCTCTGACGCTCGAGAAGCTCTCCGCTCCGATGAGGAAATGGACCAAGAAGGGGCAGCCGATCCCGCAGCTGTTCACCCCCGCCCTCATCGCGGAATCGGCGGACGTCTTCCCGATGGAGATGCTGGATTTGCAGAACTCGCGCCTGGTCCTGTTCGGCCGCGACGCCTTCGAGGGGCTTCCGGTGAGCCGCACGCACCTGAGGCTGCAA
>DASYRY010000203.1:0-6433 GCA_036004025.1 Candidatus Polarisedimenticolia bacterium
GATTACCTGCTCCTGGGGGCCCAGGAGGAGGCGAGAAAGAGGGTGGAGCAGGTTCGCGGGTGGCGCAGGGGGGCGCTGTATGCGCAGATGGCCGAGCGGGAAGCAAGGCAGGGGGATTTCGCGGCGGCCCGGGATCTCATCGCGAAGGCGGAAGCCGTCCGCGCCGAGACTCCCGGATGGGAGGGGCCGCGGATCGGGGCACAGATCGCCGAGGCGCTGGCCGTGCTCGGGGATGTGAATTCCTCTCAGCGACTGGCGGAGGAGCTCGAGGCGGCAGACGAACGTCAGTACGCGGGCCAATCGGCCGCGACGAAGGCGCAGGCGGAGGCTGTTCGGGGAGACTTCGAGAAGGCGATGAAGGCCCTGCATCGCGTCGACGGTGACGCCGACGTGGAGATTGCCGCGGGGAGGACTCGCGGATATCTCGATCTCGCCCGGGAGAAAGGCCTCATGCCGGCACAGCGTCTCAAGGCATTGGAGGCGGGTGAGCAATCCGCCGCAAGCCTGCCTCTTTGGGAGCGCGTAGGTGTCATGACGGAAATCGCACAGGTCCATCGGGAGGCAGGCCGCAGGGAGCGGGCGCGTGGCATGCTTCGAAAGGCCGAAGAGATCACCGCTTCGCTGCCAGCCAGCTCGTCGGGGATGATTCCACTCGTGTCGGAGCTGGCCAAAGGCTGGGGGAGGATTGGGGATCAGGGCAAAGGCCGAGCCCTGCTGCAGCAATGGGAACCCTTCGCGGCCAAGGCGATCGACATCGATCGTCCGGGAGCCTACTCCCGGCTTTCGTCCGGGCGCCGGGCGCTGGGAGACAAGAAAGAAGCGGATAGGCTCCTGCTTCTCGCTGTTGCTTCCGCGGAGTCGCTGCGGAACGCGCGCCCGCGGGCCTTGTCGGCGGTGGACATCTGCCTGACCCTGGGACGGGATGGGGCGGAGCCCAGTGCCGAGATCCGCCGCCGCCTCGAGTCGCTTCTGGCCAATTTGAAAGACCCCTGGTGACACCTCGCCGGACGCAGTGACGGGCGTCCGAATCCTAGCGAGGCCATTGCCAATGCACTTCCATCGATGCAAGCTTCCCGCGGGAGTTCCTCGGGTGAGGCAGCCTGCGCTTCCGGACAGCGGCTACCTGTCCGTTGAATCCACTCCCACTCATGATGCGCATGGCGCCGCCCG
Source organism: Candidatus Polarisedimenticolia bacterium (assembly GCA_036004025.1). Taxonomy (GTDB): domain Bacteria; phylum Acidobacteriota; class Polarisedimenticolia; order Gp22-AA2; family AA152; genus AA152. The sequence goes on from DASYRY010000203.1 coordinate 1,171, forward strand.
CGCGACCCGCGCCTTCCATGTTCCTCTCCTGGCCCTCTCGACTTTCTTCCATCGAAGCAGGGGAGCGATTCTCTTGGGGCTGCTCCTGGCAGCCGGGCCTGTTTCGCTCAGGGCGCAGGAGAAGGCCACCGGAGCGCTCCGGGGGAGCGTCATGGATCGAGAGCTGGGCTCGCCTCTGCCGGGGGCCAGGGTCGCGGTGGTCGGTACCGTCCTGGCGACAGTCACCTCTCCGGAAGGGACCTTCCTCCTTCCCCAGGTTCCGGTCGGCTCGTATTCCGTCTCGTTCACCAAGACAGGATACGAGCGGCAGCTCCTCACCGGCGTGACGGTGAACGCCGGACGACTCACGGAGCTGAAGGTGGAGATGGGGATCGAGGTGGTGGAGATGGAGGAGCTGGTAGTGAGCGGCACGGAAGCCGAGCCTGCCGAAGAGACAGGGCTGCTGGATCTGCGCTCGGAAGCGGTTTCCTTCCAGGATGCGATCTCGGCCGATCTGATCAGCAAGGCGGGGGCGAGCGACGTGGCCGGAGCGCTGAAGTTCGTCGTGGGCACCAGCATCACCGAGGGAAAGTATGCGACCGTCCGCGGCCTGAGCGACCGCTACACCGGAACCACCCTCAACGGAGTCAGGGTTCCCAGCGCCGATCCGCGGCGCCGGGCGGTCCAGGTGGACCTGTTTCCCACCGGGACCGTGGAAAGCCTCACGGTCACGAAGACGTTCACTCCGGACTTGCAGGGAGAATTCACCGGAGGCGGGGTGGACATCAGGACGAAATCGATTCCGGAGAAGCGGACGTTTTCCGTTTCCATGTCGGCCGAGGCCAACAGCCAAGCGACCGGCAACGAGGACTTCCTGACCTACGAAGGAGGAGGCATCCCTTTCGGAGGCGGGGGGGCGCGGGATCGGGCTCTGCCCGAGGAAGCGGATGAAGCGATCCCCTTGCCGCCAAGGCGATACAAGCTCGCACCCACTGCGGATGAGATGAAAGCCTCCCAGACGCTCGATCGCCTGGTCCGCTCGTTCGCTCCGGTCATGGGTGTCACGCAGGAAACGCCGGGCTATAACAACGGCTTCTCGTTCGTGGGTGGCAATCGCTGGGAAGTTGGATCGGGGGTGACGCTGGGTCTGCTGGGGGCGCTGAACTACCTGCACAAGTTCGAATTCTACCGGCAGGGCCTCAATAACAACGGGACGATCTCCGTCCCCGACCAGCCGCTGGGCGGGTCCTCCCGGGTCGACACCCGGGGAACCGAGGAATCCCTCACGGGACTGCTGATCAACTTCGAGATGCGTCTCGGCGAGAACCAGCGCTATGCCCTGAATCTGGTGGGGAACCAGGCGGCGGAGGACGAGGCCCGCTTCCAGGTTCAGAACCTTGGCGCTTCGCTGGAACAGAATCAGAGCCTTCACTATACCCAGCGCCTGGTCACGTCGCTTCAGCTCCACGGGGAGCAGCATTTCCCGTCGGTCAAGGATCTCGCCCTGGACTGGTTCTTCGCTTCAAATTCCACCCGACAGGAGGAGCCGGACGTGCGCTTCTTCCGCAACGGCTTCAACCCCAGCACGCTGGAGGGGGTGAAGCCGGCCAACAGCAGCGATCCGCAGAACACCCGAAGAATCTGGCGGGACGTGGAGGAGGGCAACTACCAGGCGGCGGTGAACGTGCGCAAGTCCTTTCCCTCCTGGGGCGATCTGCCGGCGGTCTTCCAGGGCGGGGTCCGGCTGGATCGCACGGACAGAAACTACGATCAGCGTTCCTTTACCTATCAGTTTCCGAACCAGACGGATGCGGGCACCAATGATGCGGTGCGGGAAAATCAGGAAAAGGCGAAATTCCATGCCACCCGCGCCGACCAGCTCTGGACGGACGTCTTCAGCGACTCGGAATTCATCGGGCTGGCGCCGAACATCGTGATCTCCACGCCCCAGCGCCCTCCCGCCCCGGACCAGCTTCTCTGGATCATCACGCCGCTGGCGTCCGACGTGAACTACACCGGGGATCAGTCGGTGGATGGCCTGTACGGCATGGTCGAGTTCCCGTTTCAATCCAATCTTCGGGCCGTCGCCGGTGTCAGAATGGAAAAGACCAAGATGTCGGTGGTTCCCGTCAACGACGTCACGGGAAGGGTGGAGGTCATCAATGTCCTCCCCAGCGGCGATCGAGAGATTAGCCGACCGCCCCAGGAGGACGCCCATGCCGACATTCAGGACACCTCGCTGCTCCCGTCCGTGGGACTGATCTGGAGCATCCGGCAGGGGATGGCCCTGCGCGCCACCGCCAGCGGTACGCTGGCGCGCCCCACGTTCCGGGAGCTGGCGCCGATCGCCACGGAGGAGTTCATCTTCGGCGACGAATACGTCGGGAACCCCGATCTGATCCTGTCGAAGATCGTGAATTACGACTTGCGCTGGGAGTGGTTCCCGGGGCCCGGAATCATCCTGGCGGCCAGCGGCTTCTACAAGCAGATCCGCCACCCCATCGAGCTGATCAGTTTTGCCGTGGCCAATCGCTCCTTCATCCAGCCGGTGAACTACCCGCGCGGCAGGGTGACCGGCGTGGAATTGGAGGCCCGCAGCCACCTGGGGTGGATCCACGAGTGGCTGCAAGGAATCGCCGTCGGAGTCAACTACGCGGCCATGCAGTCCGAGGCCGAGGTGCCTGCCTCCGAGCAGGCGGCGCTGGAGACGACCCAGCTGGATGAGCCCACCATCAGACTGATCGGCCAGCCGGATCGGATCTGGAACGCCAACCTCACGTTCGACTCGGAAAAGGCCGGCACCTCCGCCGGTATTTTCTACAACTTCTCGGGTGAGAGCCTCCTGACGGGAGCGGCTCGTGGAGTGGAGGATGCGGTGCCCAACGTCTTCCAGGAGTCGTTCAAGACTTTGGACGTGACCGTCAGTCAGCGTCTGGGGAAGGGGTTCTGGGTGTCCTTCAAGGGCAAGAACCTCCTGACTCAGCCGCTGCGGAGTGTCTATCGGACGCCCAGCGGACAGGAAGCGGTGAAGACGGAGAGGGAGTCCGCCAGTCTCCTCGGGCTGTCGCTTTCGTGGAAATGGTGAGCCCTGCTGCATCGCTTCGGAACTGGCCCGAGAATGTCGCAAGACCGTCACAACGCTTCGCCAGATTAACAGCATGAAGATTTCACTCATGCGCAGGATCTTGGGTGCATCGGCGCTGTTGCTGCTCACCGGAGTCGCGCTCGGAGCAGCGGATCCTCCCGCAGCCCCGGAGACCCCCGATTCCATCCGCACCCTCCTGGCGAAATGGGCGGAAACCCAGCAGATTCTCTCCAAGGAGCGGGAAGAGTGGAAGCAGAGCCGGGAGGTGCTGCTGTCGCGTATCGAGCTGGTGAAGGGAGAAATCGCCGCTTTTGAAGGGAAGACCTCGGAAACCTCGAAAGCCGGCCAGGATACCCGCCAGGAAAAGCAGAAGCTTCTGGCGGAGGGGGAGACGCTGAAGACGGGGACCGGCAGCCTGCTGCTCGTGGCGGGTGAGCTGGAGGCGAGAATCCGGGCCTTGCAGCCGCGACTGCCGGATCCTCTCAAGGAGAAGATCGCGCCGCTCACCTCACGCATGCCCGCGGATTCCGCCCATAGCGCCGCATCGAGCGCCGAGCGCTTCCAGAACATCGCCGGCATCTTGAACGAAATCAATAAATTCAATGGCGAGATCACGGTGACCAGCGAAATCCGCTCGCTTTCCGACGGCAAGCCCGCGGAGGTGCGGGTCGTCTACGTCGGTCTCGGGCAGGCCTATTTCGTCGGCTCCCGCGGCCAGGCGGGAATCGGCCGGCCCTCTTCGGGAGGATGGGAATGGAAGACCGACGACAGCATCGCTCCGCAGGTCCAGGAGGTGGTGGAAGTTTTGCAGAGCAAGGCCAAACCGAAGTTCATTCCTCTTCCGGTGGAACTCCGATGAAGCCGATGCTCTCGATGCGCGCCCTACCTGTGCTCCTGGCGATGGCGTGCGGTGCCGTGGCCGCGCAGCAGGCTCCCGCCTCGGCGCCGCTGGCTCCGGTAGCCGGCGGCGTCCGGGAGGATCTCGAAAAGAGCCTGCAGCAGCTGACCGACCTGAGAAAGTCGATCGAAGCCGAGAAGGTACCGCTCGCCAAGGAGCTCGGCTCCCTGGAAACGAAGCTGCGGGACATGAAGCAATCGCAGGAATCCACCTCCCGCTCTAACGACGAGACGATCCTGGAAGTCGGGCAGCTCAAGGAGGCGGTCCGGCTGCGCGGCGAGGAAGCGGCCTACGTCTCGAATCTTCTCGACGAATACGCGCGCAATTTCGAGAGCACGCTTCACATGAGCGAAGTCGCGCGCTACACGCCGACCCTGGACGCCGCCAAGCTGGCGCCCCTGAACAAGGATCTCTCGAATCTGGAGCGTCTCTCCCTCCAGGCTGACGTTCTGAAGAAATCGATGGATCGCCTCGAGGACCTTCTCGGAGGGGCGCGCTATCCCGGAAAGGCGGTGGGTCCCACCGGTCAGATTGCCGAGGGGTCGTTCGCCATGATCGGACCGGTGGTCCTGTTCGCGGCCAAGGAGGGGAAACCCGCGGGCCTGGCCATCCTCCAGGCGGGCTCCTCCACGCCGGCCGTGAGACCTTTGGAAAAAGAATCCGAAAGCGAGATTGCGAAAGTCGTGCAGCAAGGCCATGGGACGCTGCCGCTGGATCCGACCCGTGGCGGCGCGCTCCGGGAGCTGATCGCCCGCGGCAGCCTCTTCGGCTACTTCAAGAAGGGGGGGCCCATCATGTATCCCCTCCTGTTCGCTTCTCTTCTCGCCTGCACCGTGATCCTGGAGCGCCTCTTCTTCCTGGCGGGCGTGCGCAAGGGGCGCGATTCCGAGGCGGTGCAGGGGATCCTGGCCAACGTGGAAGCGGGGAACGTCGACGGGGCCATCCGGATCGGGAAGGGGACCAAGGACTTCGTGGCTCGAACTCTCATCTATGCCCTGGCGCACCGCGAGAAGTCACTGTCGAGCGCCTTGATGCGCGCTTCGGCGCAGGAGCTGGTCCGGTTCAACCGTGGCATCTCCATCCTCGATACGGTCATCACGATGGCGCCTCTGCTCGGTCTGCTGGGGACGGTCACGGGGATGATGGGGTCCTTCGGCATGCTGGGCGGTGCGGAGCTCAGCGCTCCGGCTCAAATCACCGGGGGCATCGCGGAGGCGCTCATCGCCACCGCCTTCGGTCTGGGAATCGCCATCACTTCCCTGGTGCCGCTGAACTACCTCCACAGCAAGTGCGAGGATGCG
>DASYRY010000204.1:0-5152 GCA_036004025.1 Candidatus Polarisedimenticolia bacterium
CCTCTTCCGGGTGGAGCCCGGAAGACTGGTCGTGTCGGTGCGGGATCAGGGAAGCGGCTTCGACCCGCAGCGGATCAAGAGCCCGCTGACCCCCGAAAACGTCTTCCAGAGCCATGGACGCGGCATCTTTTTCATGAAGCACTTCGTGGATGACCTCACCTTCAACCGCCTTCCCTCCGGGGGCACGGAGGTGCGGATGGAGAAACGGTCCGGAAGAAGCTCTCGGGCCGCGCGACGCGCGCCGGCACAGCGATGAGACAAGGAGGAAAAGTTCGATGAAAACGAAGGTCCGGAACGTGGGTGACGTGGCGGTGGTGGATCTCTCCGGCAAGATCACCATCGGAGAAGGGGACGTGGTGCTCCGCGAGGAAGTGAACAAGCTCCTCGAGACGGATGCCAAGAAAATCCTGCTCAATCTCAACGGAGTGACGTACATGGACTCCGCGGGGATCGGAGAGCTGGTGGCGTGCTACAAGCGCTCGGCGGAAGCGGGCGCGCGGTTGAAGCTGCTCAATCCGTCCGGCAGGGTCTCGGACCTTCTTTCGCTCACCAAGCTTCAGCAGGTCTTCGACATCTTCAACGACGAGAAGGACGCCCTGGTCAGCTTTTAGTTCCCTCCAGCTTCCGCTTCAGCTCCGAGAGCAGGTTCAGAGCCTCCAGGGGCGTCATCTCCTCCGGGCGGGCGCGCCGCAGGGCCTCCCGCAGCGGGTCGGGCTCCTCCGCGAAGAGGCGGATTTGCGCAGGCTCTGACAGCCGGCGCGCCTGCTCTCCCGCCATGCGCGGGACTCCTTCCCGGTTCAGCTCGTTCATCTCCAGATTGTGGAGCACCTCGCCCGCGCGCCGGATCACCTCGCGCGGAAGTCCCGCCAGGCGCGCCACCTGGATGCCGTAGGACCGGTCGGCGCTGCCCTCCTCCACTCGGTAGAGGAATCGAATCTGATCGTTCCATTCTCGCACCGCGATCCGGTAGTTTCGGACGCGCGGCAGCGTCAGCGCAAGCTCCGTCAGCTCGTGATAGTGGGTCGCGAAGAGGGTCTTGCACCCGAGGCGGGGATCCTCGTGGAGGTACTCCGCGACCGCCCAGGCAAGAGAAAGGCCGTCGAAGGTCGCGGTGCCGCGCCCGATCTCGTCGAGGACCACCAGACTCCGGGGCGTGGCGTGGTGCAGGATGTTGGCGGTCTCGAGCATTTCCACCATGAAGGTGCTCTGGCCCCGCGCCAGGTTGTCCGATGCGCCCACGCGGCAGAAGATCCGATCCACCATGCCGATCTCCGCCTCGGACGCGGGCACGAACGAGCCTGCCTGGGCCATGAGGACGATCAGCGCCACCTGGCGAAGGTAGGTCGACTTTCCCCCCATGTTGGGGCCGGTGATGATGACGATTTGCCTCTCCTCCGGGCAAAGCTCGGTCTCGTTCGGGACGAACCGCTGCTCGCTCTGGAGCCGCTCGACCACGGGATGCCGGCCGCCCCGGATCTGGAGCAGGCGGTCGGCGCGCAGCTTCGGGCGAACGTAGTCGTATGCGGCGGCCGCCTCCGCGAGGCCGCACAGGAGATCGACCTGGGCCACGGCCATCGCGGTCGACTTGATCCGGACCGCTTCGCCCGCCACGCGCGCGCGGATCCGCTCGAGCAGCTCCGTTTCCAGCTCGTCGATCTTCTCCTGAGCCGTCAGGACCCGCTCTTCGTAGTCCTTCAGCTCGGGGGTGATGAAACGCTCCGCCCCCACCAGCGTCTGCTTGCGTTCGTAGTCCGAGGGGACCAGGCCGAGGTTGGCCCGGGAGACCTCCAGGTAGTAGCCGAAGACCCGGTTGTAGCGAACCTTTAGGGTCGCGATGCCGGTGCGCTGCCGCTCGCGGGTTTCCAGGGAGGCCAGGAAGGAATGCCCGTCCTTGCGAATGGAGCGAAGCTGATCCAGCTCCTCATTGAATCCGTCACGGATGTACCCTCCGTCTCGCAGGAGAGCCGGAGGATCCTCGCTGATGCCCGACGCCACCAGCGAGACGACGTCCTCGAGCGGATCGATACTCGATTCGAGATCCGCGAGCAGTTCGGAGCCTTCGATCGGGCGAAGGACCTGCTTGAGTGGCGCCAGGGCCGCCAGGGAGCTCGCGAGATCGAGGAACTCACGAGGCGAGGCCGCGCGCAGCGTGATGCGGGAGAGCAGCCTCTCAAGATCGCGGATTCGACCCAAGGTGACTCTTGCCTGCTCCCTTGGCGAGCCCTGGCGCAGCCAGGCTTCCACGGCATCGAGCCTCGGCTCGACCTCCGCCACGCGGGAGAATGGGCGAAGGAGAACCTCGCGCAGCGCGCGAGAGCCCATGGGCGTGCAGGTCCGATCCAGCAGCTCCAGAAGCGAGCCACGAGAGGTTCCGTCGAACAGGTTGGCAGTGAGCTCCAGGTTCCTGCGGGTGGTGGCGTCCAAGACGAGCCGGTCCGTCTCGCAGTAGGTGGAAATACGGTGAAGATGTTTCAGCTCGGTGCGCTGCGTCTCCTGAAGATAATGGACGGCGCCCCCCGCAGCGCGGACCGCCAGGGACCCGTCCTGCAGACCGAATCCCGCCAGCGAGGCGGCGCCGGTGAGCGACAAGAGCGACCTGGTGGCGGTTTGCCGGGAGTAGGCCCACTCGGGAACCTGGACGCTCGCCCGAGAGCGCAAAGACGAGGGGAGCTTGTCCCTCATCTCGGACCCCTCGGACAGGAGGATCTCCCGCGGCGAGAACAGCTCCAGCTGGTCCGCCAGCGCCTCCCATCGACCCTCGCCTTGCACCTCGGACACGGTGAGATCGCCGGTGGAGAGATCCAGGTAGGCCGCGCCAATGCTGTCTCCCGCGGCAATCAGGCTGCAAAGGAAGTTGTGCTCTCCCGCAGCCATTTGCGACGGATCGGTGAAGGTGCCGGGCGTCACCACCCGGACCACCTCCCGTTTGACCAGACCCTTCGAGCGCCGGGAATCCTCCATCTGATCGCACAGGGCCACCCGATATCCCATCCGAACCAAGCGCGCCACGTAGCCATCCACGGCATGGTAGGGGACGCCGCACATCGGCGCGGAGTTGGGGGTCCCCTTGCCACGGGCCGTCAAGGTGATCTCCAGGGCTTTGGACGCGGAGATGGCGTCGTCGAAGAACATCTCGTAGAAGTCCCCCATCCGGAACATCAGGATGGAGTCCTGGTGCTCCTTCTTGAGCTGGTGGTACTGCCGGAGCATGGGGGTCAGTTCGTCCAGGGAGCACCCCGCGCGGAGTCGGTGGCGGATTTTGGGGAGACGAAGTCTAGCATACCGTTGACAGGTGCCAAGGGGTATTCTATAAAAGCTCGCCATGGATGAATGGAACGAAGACGAACTCTCCGATGACTCCCCCGATTCTCGCGAAAACCCGCCCGCGCCTCTGCACGAGCCTGCGGTCGAGGATGAAGACGATGAGCTACCCCCCGAGCGGCCGGAGCTTCCCCTGGATGATCAGGATCGGATCCTCCTGGTCCTCGCTTACCTGGGAATCCTCGCCTTGATTCCTTACCTCACCGCGCGCAAGGACTTCGTCGTGTGGCATGCGCGACAGGGACTCCTCCTTTTCGGCGTGTCGCTGATCACCCTGTTCAGCATGATTCTCGCCAATGTCATCCTCTGGCATTTCCATTGGGTCATCGGACTCCTCTTCCTCCTTCTCCTGCTGACCTCCGGATTTGGAGTCCTGGCCTTGGTGGTGGCCTGCATCCTCAAGGCGTTCGAAGGCGAACGCTGGCGCATCCCCTTCCTGGGGGACTTTGTAGAGAGGATTTGACCGCTCCTGATGGATTCTCTGTTCGAGATCTTTCACCAGGGCGGGCCGGCGCTGGGGATTGCCCTGGTCGCGCTGGGGGGATTGGGAGAGTACCTCTTCCCTCCACTGCCGGGGGACACCGTCATGCTCTTCGGCTTCTTTCTCGCCGGACACGGGGATCTTCCCTTCATGGGGGTCCTCCTCGCGGCGCTCGCGGGGAGCATGGTGGGAGCGCACCTTTCCTTCCTGCTGGGAAGTCGGCTCGGTCACTCCTATTTCTTCATCCGCCGCTCCCGCATCGCGAAGTCGGTGCTGCCGATCCTGGAGCGCTACTTCGCCCGCTTCGGCGTCGGCATGATCCTGGTCAACCGTTTTCTTCCGGTCCTGCGCGGCTTTTTTCTGTTCGCCGCGGGGATGGGGGGAATGCCCCGGATGGCCACGTTCCTCTGCGCTACCGCCAGCAACCTGGCCTGGATCCTCCTGATCGCCTGGGTCGGGCATCGCTTCGGCACTTCGTGGGAGAGGCTCCAGGAGATTTTCCGGGCGTACGCCGGGATACTCTCTGTGCTATTCTTGGCATACGCATCCTTCACCGTCTTGAAGTACCGGCTGCGCCGCAAGGCGCCGCCGGCAGCCTGAAGCGATTCCGCCAGGGAGGTTACTTCGTCATGATGCAGGGAATCCCGGCGGCTGCGCCGTTGAAAGGGTTCATCGAGGGCATGCGAACGCTCCTGTCGGCCTCCATGGCCGAGCCGGAGAGAGTTCACGCGGTGAAGGACCGCCTCATCGCCTTGCTGGAAACTCCCGGCTGGCTTCCGGATCCTTGTCGCGCGGGCGACCCCGATTGCTATGCCCGGCACCTTCTGTACGAAGATCCGGTGGATCGCTTCGTCATGGTCGCTATGGTCTGGGGACCGGGCCAATGCACCGCCATTCATGATCATGCCGGAGTATGGTGCGTGGAAGGGGTCTACGAAGGGCGAATCCAGGTGACCCGTTTCGATCCGGTGGAAGAAGTCGGCGACAACGTCCGCTTCGCGCAAGGGGAGGTCATCCAGGCCGGAGTGGGGGCTTGCGGGGCCCTGATCCCGCCGGTGGAATTCCATAAGATCAAAAACGATACCCCCGCCCCCGCCATCAGCCTTCACGTATACGGCCGTGATCTCAAAATCTGCAATGTCTTCGATCCCCTGGGCGGTGATCTCTACCATCGAAAACCAAAAGAAATGCAATACCACAGTGTTGTTCCGCTGATTCTCTAGCCGCGACCTCAACCAACCGATAAGCAAGTTATCTCACAGCCACCGCATTCAGGCGACGGCGGTGTGGCGCCGCCGCGCCTGATGCGAAAATGTGGAGAGCCTACCGCTGCGGGGTTTCGAGCGTGCG
>DASYRY010000205.1:0-1691 GCA_036004025.1 Candidatus Polarisedimenticolia bacterium
GAGATCCGCGGCGCGGGGAATTTCCTCGGGGCCGAGCAGCACGGACACATCGCCGCCGTGGGCTTCGAGACCTATACGCGCCTGCTCGAGCGGACCGTCCAGGAGCTGAAAGGGGAGGCGGTCGTGCCCGAGCTCCGGACCACGCTGAACCTCAAGCTGGACATCCGGATCCCCGACGAATACCTGCCCGATTTCAACCAGCGGCTGTCGCTGTACAAGTCGATCTCCTCCGCCCAGGATCGTGACGAGCTCGAGCGGATCCAGAGTGAGACGCGCGACCAGTACGGCCAGATTCCGCCGCAGGGGGAGACACTCTTCACCCTGGCGAAGTTGAAGCTCCTCGCGGAGAAGCTCCGGGTGGCTTCGATCGAGTACGCGCAGCAACGCGTCCTCGTTCGCTTCGCCCCCGATTCGCCGGTGCCCCCCGAGCGCCTCCTGTCCGCGATCACACGTTCTGCGGGCATGAGCCTCTCGCCGGAGGGAGTGGTGAGGATGCAGGTCGGAGCGCACGAAGAGCAGAGGCTGATGGCGGTCCGGGAGCTGTTGAAAGGCCTACTTTGATGTGCTACAGTCGTTGCAAACGGCGCCATCCAGAGAACCTGCCGTCGATTCGGAAACACCAAAGCCTTGGGATTCCCCACTCCGTGAAACCCTCAGCGTCAGCGCACTGGAAGGTCGTGCTTCTGGCTCTCGGACTCTTGTGGGTCTCGGGGCGCTGCGCCGCCGGACCTCGCGGCCCGGCGGGTGCTTCGGCCGTCCGGATCGACGACGAGGAAGTTCCCTATTCGGATTTCCAGGGCTACCTGAGGGCCAGCTTCGGCGGGGACGTGCCGCCTGCGGAAGACGCCCAGACTCGCAGCCGTCTGTTCGATCAGTTCATCGAAGAGCGACTCCTGCTCCAGCGCGCCGAGAAGGAGCAACTGCACGTGGGCGACGAGCAGGTCACCGCCTACCTCGCGGGGCTCGGAGGTCCGACGACGCGCGCCACGTCCGAGAAGGACGACGCGGCTCTCAAGGAGCAGGTCCGCCGGAACCTGCTCATCCAGGAGTACAAAGATCGCGTGCTGCTGAAAGATGTGCGGGTGGAGCCTGCGGAGATCGAATCCTACTTCCGGGACCATCCGCAGGAGTTTCAGCAGGCCCGGGTCATCGTTCTGCGTCAGATTCTGCTGGAGGATTCCCAGGACGCCCATAAGATGCTGGAGGAGCTGGGGTCCGACCCGGCCCAATTCCCGCTGCTGGCGCAGCGCGCCTCCCTCTCTCCGGACAAGGGACAGCCCCGGCCGTTCCAGGAGGAGGAGCTTCCCGAGCCGGTGCGCCAGGCGATCGCCGATTTACAGCCGGGCCAGGTGAGCCGGTCCGTGGAGGACGGAGGCAAGTTCCGGATCTTCCAGCTCGTGGACCGTCGCGAGGGAAAGACCCAGACCTTGCAGGAGGCGCGGGCGAAGATCGAGGTCATGCTCCTGCAGCGCAAGGCCGAAGAGACCCTTCGAGCGGCCATCGGGGAGATGCGCGGCGCCACCGCCATCCGCGTGCACCGAGACAATCTTCCCTTCGCCTATCAAGGAGAGTACGGCGAATGAGACGCCCGCGCTCTGCTGCCCGATGGATCCTTCCCGCGGGGATCCTGGCGTTGTCAGCCAGCCTCGTCCGCGCGGAAATCCTCGAGGAGATCGTGGCGAAGATCAACA
>DASYRY010000206.1:0-2132 GCA_036004025.1 Candidatus Polarisedimenticolia bacterium
GGGGCCGCCGGATTCGCTTTCCCGAGACCCGGTCGACACGTTGCATCGAGAAACGCACGGATTGGTTGAGTCGGCGAGGCAATCGCGTGGCATGATCCTTCAGGCTCCGATTCGCGCGACGCCGGTTTCAGGGAATTCAGGCGGGGATGCTACTTGGCGACGGTCTTACCGAGGCGGCGGAGGATGCGCGGAGCGAGATGAAAAAAGAGCCTGCCTCCCCCCGCCCGCGGCCCTCCGGGGAAATCGATCCGGCAGAATCCTCCCTTCTTGAATTCGAGAGGAAGCTTTCGGCCCGAGCCTGCGAGAAGCAGAGAGGCGAAGGAGGAGAGATCCGGCTCGTGGCCCACGAGCAGGATCGAGTTTCCGGTGGGAAGACTTGCAAGGTGCCGGAGCAGCTCCGGCAACGACGCGTCGGGCTCCAGCAAGGGCGAAACGTTCAGCGGGGGATGCGGACGCAGGGTCCGCACCACGATTTTGGCGGTCTGCCGTGCCCGGAGCAGGGGGCTGGTGAGGACCAGGTCGAAGGTCAGGCCCAGAGCCGACATTCCCCGGGCGCCCGTCCGCATTCTCTCTTCGCCTTGGGGCGAGACAGGCCGCTCTCGATCATCGGCGTAGAGGCGTGAGTTCCTCGGCTCGGCGATGGCGTGGCGGAGGAGGTAGATCCTCATGGCTACTCCCCCACGACCCGGATCACGGGGAAGGCAGGAGGCCTCTTGAGCCCGCCGCCTCCATCCCCAGCCGCGGCTTGTCGGGCTCGGGCTCGAAGAGCAGCGGCCGCACCGTCTGCAGGCTGTCGGTCAGGGCCCGGACCTTTCTTTCTTCGAGAAGGGCCTTTACCCTTGTGCGGATTCTTTCCTGGATGGCGTCGATCGATTGGGTGGAGTCCAGACTGACGAAACCGAATTCCCGCGACATGCGGTTGTACTCGCGGATCAGCTTGCTCTGGTAGTTGCGGAACGATTCGTAGGGATCGGAGCCCAGATGCATGTCCATGCCCGACTCCCAGTAGTCCATGCCGCGCCCGCGAAGCACCCGCGGCACGAGGTTGTCGACGTTGATCTTGAGATAAAGAGCGAGATCGGGAACCAGGGCGAATCCGAAGACGCTGCGGATCCAGCCGGGGTCGGCGCCCCGGACCACGCTTCGAGCGAAGGCGGTGTACATATACCGATCGGCGAGCACCACGAAACCGGATCGGAGGGCGGGAATGATGATCTTCTCGAGGCGATCGGCGAAATCGGTGGCGTACAGCAGGCTGAAGGTGAGCTGGTTCAGATTATGCCCCGCCTTGGCTACGCCGATCGTCTCCGACATCAGCTCGGAGCGCGTCCAACCGGTCTCGATGACGCCATATCCTTGCACTTCGAGCCATTCCTTCAGGAGGGACACTTGGGTCGAGCGGCCCACTCCGTCGGTCCCCTCCAGGGTGATCAGCGTGCCTCCGAGATCGCGGGTGTCGCTGTAGGGAAGGCCGTGACCGAAGTAGCGTTGCGAACGGGGGCTGGGCGTCATCATGACTCCATGGTGGGCGCGCCGGCGAAGAGCCGGGCCACGATGCCTCGAACCTTCTGCTGCTGGCCGTCGATGCTGCGGGTTCCGTCCATGACCTTAAACTGGTATTCGGCGGCCATGCGATCGTATTCCTTGAGGACCCGTCCCTGGAAGAGCCGGAAGCTCTCGATCGGATCGTTGCTCAATCCCAGATCCATTCCGGCCTCATAGAACTGGATCTTGGCCCGGCTGGATAGGATTCTCGCCGTCGCCACCTCGAGTGGGACGCGGAAATAGAAAACCGCATCCGGCGCCACGGCGAAGGAGTAGAGATCACGGACCCAGCGGCGATCCACGCCCCTGGCGATATCCCTGGCGAAGGCGGTGTAGATGTAGCGATCGGCAAGAACGGTCATGCCTGCCTTGAGATACGGCAGGATGTCGTAGGTGAGGCGATCGGCGAAGTCGGTGGCATGAAGCAGGCTGAAGGTGCTGGGCGTCAGGAGATTCTTCTTCTTGCCCCGCTTGGTGGCCTGTCGCACCAGCTCGGAGGAATTCCACTCGGTGAAGAAGACCTGCTCGCCGCGCGCTTCCAGCCATTTGTGCAGCAGCTTGATCTGCGTGCTCTTGCCGGAGCCGTC
>DASYRY010000207.1:0-9306 GCA_036004025.1 Candidatus Polarisedimenticolia bacterium
GAAATGCCGATACCCATGTGGGAGGATGATTCCGAGCCTTCGTTCGGGACCCACGCCGGGAAAGGCTCGGGAGGCGTCCTCCAAGAGGCGACGCAGATTTCCGGAAGGTTGCCACACCCACTGCCTGAAGACCGATGAGACCACTGAGCTGGAGCCGGGCAAGCTGGAGTTCAGGTGGTACGCTCCGGGCGTCGGACTGATCCGGGACGACACGCTGGAACTCGTCTCCGCGGGGTTCTGAGCGGACGGGGATCGCGCGCGCTACCGTACCGAGCCTCTCGACGCGACGGATTGTTTCTTCGCCTGCGCGACAATGCCCTCGAATTCCGTCAGTCCGTGCAGGGACTGGAAATCGGGGTCGCTGTCCAGGTCCGCGAGCTGACCGGCGGGAAGCGCCGAGAGCGCCTTCTTGAGGGACCGGATCGCCTCGTCCTCTTCGCCCGCGACCGCCCAGAAGCCGGCGAGGCAGTAGTCCTCTCCGGGGTCGTTGCCGGCTGAAATCGAGCCTTTCCTCGCCGCGGCGAGCGCCTCGCTTCTACGGCCCGACTTCAACAAGAGCCGGGCCTGATAGGCGCAATGGCACGGAGTCGGGAAACCCTCGCAAAGCCTCGTCGCCAGATGCTCGGCCTCCTGCGATTTGCCCTGGCTATCGAGAACCTCGGCGAGATTCCGGATGGCATAGGCGTTCTCCGGAACGAGCGCCAGGGATTGGCGAATCGAGGCGGCGGCGCCGCCGGAATCTCCCATGTTCTTCTGGACCTCGCCCAGAATCGCGAAGGTGAAATGGTTCGTGGGATCGAGGGAAGCGGCGTCGTGGAGGTCCTTCAGGGCGCCGGCCGCGTCGTGGAGCTGGAGCTTCACCGCCGCCCGATCCCGGAGGGGCCAGGCACGCGCCGCCGGAGTGAGGTCCCCGCGGCGGAGGAGCTCGGTGGAGCAGGCGAGCGCCGCGTTGAAGCGTCCGGCGTCGTTCAGAAGGATTTCGCAGCGGAGATTCTTGGCCGTCGCGTGGGCCGGATCCAGCTTCTCGAGCGCAGCAAGCTCCGCCTCGAGCTCCTCGGGAGAGGCGGCTGTGCCGCCGCGAGCCTGGAACAGCTCGTAGGCGCGCAGCGCGTGCGCATCGGCCTCGGAGGGGAACTTCTCAACCAGCCGTCGCGTCGCCTCCAGCGCCACACCATGATCGCTTCGCCGGACCGCTTCGAGCGCCTCCCGAAACTCTCCGGATGCCGCCATCCTCGGGCTGCCGGCGAAGTTGCGGGGATAATCGTAGAGCTTGGCGGGCGGGATCTTCATGTGCGCCAGGGTTCCCGCCGCGAACGAGGCCGCCAGGCTCGTAAGGGCATTGTCTTCGGATCGTCCCTGAGCGCTCCAGACGAGGCGATGATCGGCGGTGTCGACGAGGCTCAGGCTCGCATCGATGACCTTGCCTCGCCGGTGCAGCGTCCCCGTCAGCAGGCGGCCCGCGCCGGTGCTTCGCGCGCGCTCTTCGCGGGCCATCGCCCCGGTGGCGCGCCCTTCCTCCCCCGCAGGGACCTGGAACACCTCGAGATCCTTGGCTCCAGCCAGATTGATCGCGACGCTTTCCGCGAAGGCTCTTCCGAGCTCGCTGCTTCCTTCCTCCTGACCTCGAACCTCGAAAGGAAGGACGAGCACGGTCCGTCGGTCCCCGAAGTGCAGCAGGCGGCTCCACCATCCCCACTGCCAGCCCAGGTAGCCCGCGACGCCCAATCCTGACGACACGAAGATGAGCAGGCCCCACACCAGCGCGCGCACACTCTTGGACCTTCTCTTGCCGCTCGACGGCAAAGGTGAGCGCGAACCGGTTCCGAGCGTTCCGCTGGACAAGACTTCGACTCCTCGGCTTCGTGACGCGCCCAGCGCGATCGATGGGCCATGGTTCGCCCCGGCCGCTCGACGCGAGAATGCGATCTTGGGAAGATCGACGTAGCAACCAGGATATCTTTTACCGGGTGCCGGATGATAACACGGGGCACGAGTCGGATTGGACCGAAGACGCGCAGGCCCGATCAAGGACCGGAGTGTTACCCGAGTCGGCCTGACCCGTTATAAGGTAGGGGACCGCGCGGGGAGTGCCGGACGGCAGACCCCCCGATCAAGCGACTCATCGAGAATCACTCCACTGGAGGACTCCCATGCGAGCTCCGTCGTTCCTGGTCGCCATGACGGCGGTCCTGGCCTTCCTGAGCGGTCCCGACTCCGGCAGAACCGCACCGGCGCCCGCGGGCGGGATCGTCAAGCTGGACCTCGACGCCTCCGAAGTGGCGCGCAAGATTCTTCATGTGAAGCTGGTCATTTCCGTGCGGCCGGGCGGAATGACTCTCTACTACCCGAAATGGATTCCCGGGGAGCACGGCCCCACGGGGCCCGTCACGGACGTTGCCGGGCTGAAGCTCTCGGCCCTCGGCCGCGAGGTACCCTGGAAGCGTGACGCGGCCGACATGTTCGCGTTTCATCTCGAAGTTCCATCCGGCGCGCATGAGCTGGAGGCCTCCTTGGATTTCCTCATGCCCCCTTCCTCGGTGGAGGGGTTCAGCTCCGCCGCTTCCTCGACCTCGAAGATGGCCACTTTGAACTGGAACCAGGTGCTTCTCTATCCCGCGGGGATCCCCATCGGCGAGCTGCGCTACCAGGCGAGCCTGAGGCTCCCCGCCGGCTGGAAGTTCGGAACCGCCCTGCCGGTGGCTTCCACGACCGAAGGGCGCATCCGGTTCGAGGCGGTTTCCCTCGAGACCCTGGTCGATTCTCCGGTCCTGTGCGGCGCCCATTTCCGGGAGGTCCCCATCGGGAAGGATCGCGCCGCGCCCCACTTCGTGGAGTTGGCCGCGGAAAGCGCCGAGGCGCTGGAAATCCCTCCGGAGATCCGCGCCTCGCTCGATCGCCTCGTGGCCGAGGCGTCGGCGCTCTTCGGCTCCCGACACTATCGCTCCTATCGGTTTCTCTACGCGCTCAGCGACTCCGTCGCCCACTTCGGGCTCGAACATCATGAATCGAGCGACGACCGCTCCCCGGAGCGGGTGCTGCAAGATCCGGAGGAGCGCAAGGCGCACCTGACCCTGCTGCCGCACGAGTTCGTCCATTCCTGGAACGGCAAATACCGCCGTCCCGCGGATATCGCGACGGCCGACTACCAGGAACCGATGCGCACCAACCTTCTCTGGGTCTATGAGGGGCTCACCCAGTACCTCGGTCAGGTGCTCACGGCGCGCAGCGGATTGTGGACGTCCGAAGACTTCCGCGACAAGCTGGCCCTCATCATCCAGTGGGCGGGGGATCACGCGGGCCGTAGCTGGCGCCCCCTCGAGGACACCGCCGTCTCGGCGCAGCTCCTCTTCCCGGCGCGCAGGGACTGGGAGGCATGGAGGCGCTCCACCGACTTCTACGATGAATCGGTGCTGATCTGGCTCGACGCCGACACCCTGATTCGCGACAAGACGCACGGCAGGAAGTCTCTGGAAAACTTCATCCACGAGTTTCACGGGGGGCCCGACACTGAGCCCAAGGTCGTTCCCTACGGTTTCGACGATGTCGTGCAGGCGATGAATCGTGTGGTGCCCTACGATTGGGCGGCCTTCTTCCGGGATCGCGTCGAGAAGACCAGCTCCCGCCCCCCCACCGCGGGCGTCGAGCGAAGCGGCTGGCGGCTGACCTACGCCACCACCCCTACCCCGCTTCAGAAGGCGTACCAGAAGCGCTACAAGGAAATCGACCTCAGCGCTTCCGTGGGAGCCGTGGTGGCGAAGGATGGGACCCTCAAGGACGTGATTCCCGGGAAGGCGGCGGAGCGGGCCGGCGTGGGTCCGGGCATGAGGATCCTGGCGGTCAATGGCCGCCGCTGGTCGGGAGACTCGACGGAAGAGATCCTGCGCGCCGCCGTGGCGGCCACTCGGACGTCGGCCAAGCCTCTCGAGCTGATTCTGGAGAACGGCGAGTACGTAGGCACCTACCGGCTCGACTACCACGACGGGGAACGATACCCGCGTTTGGAGCGGATCGGCGGCAGGGAGGACCTTCTCTCGGCGATCCTCAAGGGTCGCTCGTGAGCTCTCCGTCCGCCGCCGCGGAAGGACCGGTCGCGAGCCGACGCGAGCTGGGATTCTGGACCAGCGTCTCCCTCGTGATGGGCAACATGATCGGATCCGGAATCTTCCTGCTTCCCGCGGCCCTCGCTCCCTTCGGCGGCATCAGCATCGTGGGCTGGCTCATCAGCGCCGCGGGAGCGCTCCTCCTCGCCCAGGTCTACTGCAGCCTGGCCCGCCGCGCGCCCCTCACCGGGGGCCCCTACGCCTACACGCGGCTCGCCTTCGGCGACTTGACCGGCTTCCTGATGGCCTGGGGCTACTGGATCTCCGTGCTCGCCGCGGTCGCCGCGATCGCGGTGGCGTTGATCAGCTACCTGACGATTTTCTTCCCGTCCCTGGTGGCACATCCGGCGCAAGCGGCCGTCGCGGCGCTGGCGGCGATCTGGCTGCTCACTGCGGTGAACGCCGCGGGGATTCGCTCCGGAGGGAGGATGCAGGTCGTCACCACCGTGCTGAAGATCGTGCCGCTGGCGGCCCTGGTCCTGTTCGGATGGGCGCGATTCGATGCCTCGCATTTCGTCCCATTCAATCCCACGGGCAAGAGCGCCTTCTCCGCAGCCACCGCAACGGTCTCGCTCACCCTCTGGGCCTTTCTGGGGCTCGAGTCCGCTACGATTCCGGCCGGCAGCATCTCCGACCCCGCGAAGACCATCCCCCGCGCCACGCTCCTCGGGACCGGGCTCACGGCGCTCCTCTACATTGGCACCACGGTCGCGGTGATGGGCATTCTGCCTCCGTCGGAGCTCGCCTCTTCGACGGCTCCCTTCGCCCAGGCGGCGCGCGTGCTGGCGGGAAGCTGGGCGGGGTACGCTGTGGGAATCGGGGCGGTGGTCTCCTGTTTCGGGGCCCTCAACGGCTGGATCCTCATTCAGGGCCAGATCCCGCTCGCTCTGGCCGCCGACGGGCTCTTTCCCAAGGTCTTCGCTCGCGTCTCCGGTAACGGAGCTCCCGTGCCCGGCCTGGTGATCTCGAGCATTCTGGTGACCTTGCTCGTCGCCGCGAACTACACCCGATCCCTGGTGCAGTTGTTCACGTTTTCCATTCTGCTCGCCACGCTCAGCTGCCTGGTGCCCTACCTTTTCTCCGCCCTCGCGGAGTGGGAGCTGCTCCGCCGGGAGCCCGGGAAGAAGCTTGGCTCCGTGGCCGTCGCGCTCCTCGCCTTCCTCTACTCGTTCTGGGGCATCGCCGGCTCCGGCCAGGAGGCCGTCTACTGGGGCTTCCTTCTCCTCATCGCCGGGCTCCCCGTCTACGTCTGGGTCCGACGTAGTCAGACCCGGCCGGGATAGCCGAGAAACGCCGGCCGCGCCCACAACTTCTTTTCGCGAATCCGGTTTTTTGCTATTTTGATGGGCTGGTCGGCAGCGCGTCCGCGGACGCCGAGGAGGTGGGGTCCTGATTCGCATGGGGAAAGCTTTGGTGGTGGCGCTCGTGACGTGTGCGGCGATGCTCATGGTGAGCGATGGAAGGTCGAATCAGATTCCCGAGTCTCTCACCCAGACGCAGGAGCCGGGAGTCGAACACGCCGAGCTCGATCCGGGACCCCTCAAGAAGGGCCGGCTGGAGCTGAAGTCGAGCTCGGTGCTGGTCATCGATGAGGCACGCGGGCGGGTGCTCTACTCCAAGAATCCGAAGAAAGTGGTCCCCATCGCCTCCATCACCAAGCTGATGACGGCGATCGTCGTCCTTGACGCGGCGCTCCCGATGGATCAGCCGATCGCCATCGACCGCGCCGACCTGGACGGCATCAGGCACACCGGCTCGCGACTGAGGGTGAGCCTCGGTTTCACGCGCCGGGATTTGCTGTGGGTCGCCCTGATGGCATCGGAGAACCGCGCGGCCGCGGCGCTGGCGCGGACCTATCCCGGCGGTGCTGGGGCATGCGTGGCGGCCATGAATCGAAAGGCGTCGGCGCTGGGAATGTTTCACACTCGCTTCGCGGACGCCACCGGCCTCTCGGGGGAGAACGTGTCGACGGCCGAGGATCTATCGCATCTGGTGCGCGAGGCCTACCGATATACCGCGATTCGCGAGGCGACCACCTCCCAGGCGCACTACGTGACGCTCTCGGACGGCCGGGTTCTCCAATACGTCAATTCCAACGGACTGGTGAAGAACAAGGCCTGGACCATCGGGCTCTCCAAGACCGGCTACATCGAGGAGGCGGGGCAATGTCTGGTGATGCGGGCGCGGATCGCCGCGAGGCCTGTGATCATCGTGCTGCTCGACTCCTGGGGCAAGTACACACGCCTCGGCGACGCCAACCGCATCCGGCATTGGATGGAAGCCGGCCTGGCGACTCCTCACGCCACAGGTCATCCCTGAGCGAGCCCGTCTAATCCGACGCCGGCTTTCGCATCGATGGTCTCCAAGGAGGAAGGAACGTGCATTACCTGCTCTTCTACAGCGTCGTGGATGACTACGTGAATCGACGGAGCGCCTTCCGGGAAGCCCATCTGGCGCACGCCCGCCAGGCGGTGGAGCGCGGTGAGCTGGTCCTCGGGGGGGCCCTCGAGAACCCCGTGGACGGCGCGGTCCTGCTGTTTCGTGGATCTTCCGCGGCCGTCGCGGAATCGTTCGCGACGATGGACCCTTACGTCCTGAACCATCTGGTGACGAGCTGGCGCGTGCGCGAGTGGGCCACGGTGGTGGGGTCCCAGGCCGAGATCGAGCTTCCCAAGAGGAGCCCGTGAGCGCGCGCCGTAGGCGCCGGGCGATCGGAGCGCTTTTCCTGAGCTCCTGGATGTTGATTTCGATTTGTCCCACCGCCTCCGCAGACGTCGCGAAGATCGGAGCCTCGGACGGGATCGAGGTGCGTCTGGTGACGGACGAAGCGGATGCCGCCCTCGGCATCCTGGCCAAGAAGAGAGCGGGACGCGCGATAGGCGAAGAGGACTGGCGGCGCCTGTTCACCTCCGAAGGCTATGTCCGGCTCAAACGACGCGAAGCGGAGATGGGACGCCCCATCCAGGACGAGGAGTTCAAGACCTTCATTCTCTCCGACTCCCTCGCCGGGCGCTCGCGGGCCCTTGATGAGACGCTGAGAAAATGGAGCCGTGCGAACGTGTCCGCGGCGGGACGCAAGGCGATGGCCTACCTCCCGAAGGACGCCCGGATCCGCGCTACGATCTATCCGGTCATCAAGCCGAGGGAGAACAGCTTCGTCTTCGAGGTGCCGTCCAACCCGGCCATCTTTCTCTACCTGGATCCTGCGCAGAGCAAGGAGAAATTCGAGAACACGCTGGTCCACGAGATGCACCATATCGGCTTCGGCAGCAGCTGCCCCTCCCCGCGCGCGTCCGAGCAGATCGCCTCGATGCCTCCGGCCACGCGCAGCGTGATCACATGGCTGGGAGCGTTCGGAGAGGGGTTCGCGATGCTCGCGGCGGCGGGCGGGCCGGACATTCACCCGCATGCGGTGAGCGGCGCCGAGGAGCGGGCCCGATGGGATCGGGACGTCGCGAACTTCAACGCGGATCTGAAGAAGGTCGAGGCCTTTTTTCTCGATGTCCTGGAGGGACGTCTGAAGGGGGACGAGGAGAT
The DNA here is from genome assembly GCA_036004025.1 of Candidatus Polarisedimenticolia bacterium. Classification (GTDB taxonomy): domain Bacteria; phylum Acidobacteriota; class Polarisedimenticolia; order Gp22-AA2; family AA152; genus AA152. The sequence continues at coordinate 7,638 of DASYRY010000207.1, forward strand.
CCAGAAGGCGGCTTTGTCCTTCTTCGGGGAGCAGGGACCCTGGTACACCGTAGGCTGGAAGATGGCGACGCTGATCGAGAAGACCTACGGGCGCAAGCGCCTTATCGAAACCTTTTGCGACGGGAGGTCGCTGCCAGCCGAGTTCAACCGGGCGGCGACGCGATTCAATCAGGAGGCTCGCCAGCCGCTCGCCACCTGGTCGGCGTCGCTCACAACGCGTCTGACCGCCGGCGCCCCCCTCGAGACCGCTCCATCCTCACCGCCCGCCAAACATCCCTAGCATCTCGAATCCGACGTCGCGATCGCTCACAGCCAGCATCAAGACTTCATTGACCGGCAGGTGGTTGCCACAACTCGACTTTGTTTCCCTCAGGATCGATGACCCAGGCGAATTTCCCGTACTCAGAGTCATCGGTTTTGTCCAGGACGTTGCAGCCTTCCGCTTTGAGCGCCGTGACCAAAGCGTGAAGGTCTTCAACACGATAGTTGACCATGAACGAGGCTTTGCTTGGAGCAAACTGGTCGCCTTCCTCCGGACTAACGCACCAGGCGGTCGTTCCGCCTGTGGGCTTGCCATCCGAGTCTGACCAGTCGAACGCGGCACCGCCCCACGCCTGAACATCGATGCCCAGATGACGCTTGTACCAAGCCTGCAGCGCAGGTGCATCCTTTGCCTTGAAAAAGATACCGCCGATGCCAGTGACTCGCTTCATGTGAACCTCCGATGCGCAGTGGTTGGGGGGGGTGACGGTTGCCCCGCGGTCTAACGCTCGCGGTTCAGGCGCGCGGGGCGAACGCCACAGGTCCCTTCAGCAGCAGCCCTGACGCCCCGTCTCTCAGAAAAAGGTGTTAACCATGTCCCCGGACGTCTTGTCACCTATGTTCCCGGTTGCTCATGCGAGCTGTTGATGCTAGCAGGCCACTGACGACGAGGCCAACCAGCGAAGTAACGAAGGGGGCGACAAATTGACAATGCGCGGCTGCCGCCGCCTACCAACATTGGGCGGAACATTGAGGCAAGAAGGGCCGGTGCAGCAATACGGCAACGGCGACGCGGCCCGCGACAATAATTAGTAGTGCCACTGCAAATTGAATGTAGCCCGACAGCGTGACGTGAGCATATTTCTTTAGCAGCGACGCAGTAAGCGGACAGGCTGCGATGCCAGAGAGCATCGCAAACCAGCCATTTGTAATGGGCAATGGTCCTTCGTGTATGAGAAGCACCAAACCACCGACACCCGCGACAAGCGCCCACGCCCAAGCCACGATTTGAGCGGCCACGAAACCAATTGTTCGCATATGGCTGATCATTCCATGACGAACGGATAGTGCTTCAGCGGCGGGCGCCGCGAGGAGCCGAGCGGCCGCGCTCCGGCTACCCGCAAACATGGGGGCGCAGCCGCGACTTCGACAATCTGCCGTGCGGGCCCGTCCGGCTGCAAGGACGGGATAGGCCGTTCACGGCACATGCCTGCGGCGACGGGCGACCTCAGATTTCTACTTCACCCTCCATGTAGAAAACACATCGCCCTTCCAAATCGACCCGATCGCCGGCTAGACGACAAACGATCTCCCCCCCTCGCCGAGAGGCTTGGTAAGCCCGGAACTCCGTCTTCCCAAGTCGTTGCGCCCAATAGGGGGCCAGCATGCAATGCGCGCCTCCTGTTAC
>DASYRY010000208.1:0-5975 GCA_036004025.1 Candidatus Polarisedimenticolia bacterium
CCGCCATGAAGGCGAGGGAGCTGCGGAGCATGGCTCCAGGAGCCGCGAGCAGCCGCTCCCTCACCTCCCGCCGAAAACCCGCGCGGCGGGCCCGCCACGGAGAATCCAGGCCGAAACCGGAACCGACGCGAACAGCAGGAAGACTGCACTGGAGGGGAGGACGTACCTCCCCTCCAGATGGACGGGGACGGTCACGATGAAAAAGGCGGCCGGAAAGGCCAGAAGCGGCAGGATGTCCTTGAACCGGCTCCGATTCGCAAGGACGCCGGCGAGCGCGAGCAGGAAGAGAAGAGGGTCCCAGAGACGCTGGAGGAGCTTGATCAGAGCGACGGCGGGTCGCTGCCCGACGTAGCTCAGCGGTCCCCCGCCCGTCTCGCGATGGAAGCGGGCATAGCTCTTCTCCTCCCGATCGACACCTGCGATCCCCCAGGGGTTCCCAGGGAAGAGAAGCCCCCGCGCGATCCTCCGCGCCCAGAGCGCGATCACGAATCGCGGGTGGCTTCTCCAGACTTCCAGTACTTTGACGCGGAAGTAGTCGTCGTACTCCGGAGAGCCGTAGGTCAGACCCGGTCTCGAATCCGTCGCCTGGAGAAACGTCCCGCGATCGTCGAGGACGGCGCCGAAGGGATTCGGGACCTCCCCGAATCCCTCCCAAACCGAGGGCCAGAAGAAAGTGTTCGTCACGATGGGCCGGTGAAAGATGCGCTCGTTCCGCAGGGTCCAGGGAATCAGGGCGAGGAGAGGCAGCCCCACCAGCAAGAGACCCCTTGGCAGCATGGGGAGGATTCCGAGCCGCGGCAGCAAGAATAGGCTCAGGCAAAAGGGCAGAACCAGCAGCGTCGATTTCAGATAGATTCCCGCCGCGATCCACAGACCCAGAAAGGCGAAGCTCGCCGTGGGGAATCCACGCTCCATGCTGCGCGCCAGGCCCCAGAGCACGACTCCCGCGAGAAACACCATCCACCCGTCGTAAAGAGGGACCACCGCGAGGCGCGCCTCCGCGAGATTCAGGCATGCGAGGATTCCCGCGATCCTGCCGGGCCCCTCCCCGAAGAATCGCCGCCCCGCATCGTAGAGAAGCGCAGGGAGCAGGGAGCTGAGCAACACTTGAATGATCTGCAACGGCAGATATCGATAGCTCTTCGTGATGCGCCAGGACAGCGCCAAGAGCGCGGGGTAGCCCGGCATTCTCTGGATCAGCGGAGCGGTGGGCTGGTCGGCAGGATCGGGGAACTCCTCGATGTCGCGGAGCCGACCCTCCTGGGCCTGGCGGTCGTAGAGGAGGAGGATTTCAGCAGGGCCGGTCGTCTCCGTGAGGCCGCGCCCTTCCAGAAGATTCCGTGCCACGAGTCCGAGAGAGGTGGTGATGCCGCCCGTGAGGTAGGCGTCGTGATAGATGCAGAGCATCGGAACGCGCACGGCCAGCGCCAGCAGGAGAAGGAGAGCGAAAAATCGGAGGCGAGGTCCCGGCAGGTGGAAAGGCTCCAAATCGAGCTCCGCGCGGACGCGCTGCCGCCGCATGAAGGCGCCCATCCTACCATGCCCGCGAGAAGCGCTTCGCGGTACCGGAGGCGAACGCGGAGTCGAGGGGTTGTCGGGAGACTGGCGCTGGGATCAGCGACGGATTTTCGACCGCAGGGTTTCGTAGGAGGCTCCTGTGCGGGATTCCTGCTCCACGGGGAGCCCGAGCTCCGCCCATCCAGGCTCCACCACCCGACCCCGTGCGTCCCTTTCGCCGCCGAAGCCGCACCGAACGTTGATCACCTCCCGGAACCCCGCTTGCTCCAGCATCTCGGCCGCCTTCAGGGAGCGGCCGCCGGACATGCAGCCGACGAGAAGCTTCGCGTCCTCGGCGAAGTGCGCACGCACCACACGCAGGAAATCGGGATTGAGCGCCATCATGCCGGACGGATCGGGCTCGACGAGTGGAACGTTCACGGCGGAGGTCGGATGCCCCGCAGCGAACTCGGCGACGGTGCGGACGTCGAGGTAGACGTGCCCTGCCTTCTGGGCGAGAAGAGCTTGAGCTTCCTTCGGGGATATGCTGCGAGTCGGCATCGGATCCTCCTTGCGAGTGCGACCGCACGACGCGCCGCTCATTATAGCGAGAGCCTCTCCGAGGGGCGAAGGTTCCGTGCCGGTTGGAATGGCGCGACGGCCGGGCTCTGCGTATATTTCGGATGAATCCCGAACGGATCTGAGCGAGTGCCACCCCCGCCAAAGGGAGGCTCCTGTGCGGAGTGGCGGGCAGCCCCACCCTGGTGAGCTGGGACGAGCAGGCCACCGCGACGGGGGTGTGACCTACAACGCGGTGGGCGGCAGCCTGCTCGCCCTCCACGCCTCGGGCCTCAACGCAGCGACCAGCTGCCTCTCAGGAACTTGAGCGTCAGCGGCTTCTCCGATGGCCGGCCCAATCCGCCCGTGGGAGATGGTTATTACTATCTCACCCGGGCCCGGAACTCCTGCGCCGACGGCGGATTCGGTGCCGGCCGGAGCTCGCTGAATTCCCTGACCTGCGCTCCCTGAGAACCAGGCGCTACTTGCTCGGCGGCTTGGGCTTCGGCGCAGGGGGCGGGGGTGTCTCCGCGGGCGTGCTTCCCGTGCGGGCTTCGAGAATGGCGGCCTTGAAATCCGCGTCGGACATCCCCTTGGCCTTCGATGCGGCGAGCTTCAGCGACCACTGCACGGGGATCGCCTGATTCGCCTCATCGGCGTAGATGGAATCGATGACCTGAACGACCTGCGGGATGGACGTTCCGACCGGGACGAGCTTCGCGGAAGACTCGTCCATGCAATCCGCCGGGCAGGCACTGCACGATCCGGGGGCGAACTTGGCGAAGACCTGGATCCCCGTGAAATAACCCAGCGTAAAGAGCGCCTTGTTGTTGGCGTCCAGCTGCTTCCATACCGTACCGTCCACGCTCTTGGCGTCCTGCGCGAGCACGCTACCCGCGAAGACCGACAGGAACGCCGCCAGCAGACCCACGCACACGTAACGCTTCATAGCACCTCCGGTTAAGTTCGACTCAGCCCGCCCTGGCGGAAGCGTGTGGGAATCGAACCCACCGGACCCGGCTTTCGCCACGCCCCACTGGATTTGAAGTCCAGGCGGCACACCAGCACCGATGCGCTTCCAGGGTCCCGGTACAATAAACGAGGAACCGATATAATGACAAGCCGATGAGCTTGTGCCGGAACTCCTTCCTGCGACTCTCCTTTCTGCTGATGGCGGCGATGTTCGTGGCGGGATCCACGTCTTGCCGCGGCGCGTCCCCATCACGGGCGGAGCGCCTCCCGCCTCTTGCCGAGCGCAACAAGGTTCTCTTGTTCGGAATCGATGGCGCCGATTGGGCCGTGATCCGGCCGCTGATCGACTCCGGAAGGCTTCCCAACTTCGCAAAGATCGTGGAAGGAGGCGCCACCGGTGTCCTCCACTCGATGGAGCCGTCGCTCTCTCCCGCGCTTTGGACGACGGTCGCCACGGGCCGGCCCCCGGAGGTCCACCAGATCGCCGACTTCATCGTGAGATTGCCCTCAGGAGGCTACGAACCCGTGACGAGCGACAGGAGAGCCGTTCCGGCTTTCTGGAACCTGGTGGGGACCCAGGACGGGGGGAGAGAGGTCGGGGTGATCGGCTGGCTCGCTTCCTGGCCCGCGGAGAGGGTTCGAGGGTACGTCGTGACCTCCTACCTTCCCTACGTCTACAACTGGTCCACGGGTCGGCCTCTCAAAGGAACGGTGGTGGAGGGGATCCCTAAGCAGACCTATCCCGAGGATCTCATGCAGGAAATCGCTCCTTTGAAGATCACCCCGGAGACCGTCGATCCTGCCTTGATTCGCCGCTTCTACGATCCCGCCAAGATCTCCCTCCTCGGCAAGGAATCGGCGGAGTGTGTCGAAGGATTCCTATGGAGCCTGGCGTCGGATGAGACCTACCGGCGCATCGGAGCGCATCTCTTCGCCGCGCGAAAGGTCGATCTCTTCGCCATCTATTTCGGAGGGGTGGACGTCGTGAGCCACCGGTTCTGGAAATTCGCCTGGCCGAATGCCCTGCCCTACGGGACCGACCCTCAGGAAGCGGAGATCCTTCGAGACGTCATTCCCGCCTATTACGCCTACATCGACCAGATCCTCGGGGAGTTCATCCGATCGATGGACGATCGAACCACCCTCGTGCTCCTTTCGGATCACGGATTCAAGGCTGTTCTGGTCCCGAACAAGCCCACCACTTCGGGGCACCACCGCCCCGAGGGGATCCTGGCCCTCTACGGTCGCGGCGTGGCCAAGGGGAGAACGATTGGCGACGCAAAGCTCCTGGACATCCTGCCCACGATGTTCGCTCTTCTCGAGGAGCCCCTGTCGCGCGAGCTGCCGGGGAAGATCCTGGCCGAGGCGTTCGAGATGTCCGCCACGCAGAGGGTCCGGGTGCGCTACGTGGACGCCTATCCTCCTATCCCCCCCCGCAGTCGCAGCGGGGCGGGCGAAGAGGTGGATGCCAACGTCCTGGAGCGCCTCAAATCCCTGGGATACATTCGCTGAAACGATTGCCTGCCTGAAATCGCATCGGCTATACTGCCCTCCTCCCAATGGGGCTGTAGCGCAGCTGGGAGCGCGCATGACTGGCAGTCATGAGGTCACGGGTTCGATCCCCGTCAGCTCCACCAATCACAGACCGCCCACCGCTTCTCTTCCTTCCTAAACCCAACATGATCGGGGTAGAAATCCCCCTCCCGGGTCGCCTGAAAAGGAGGAAAACCCCCGCCGACAGAGGGTGTCACACGCCTGGATTCTTGATTTCAGAATTTGAATTGAATTGGACTCTTCCCGGCCCATATTGAGAATCATGCGGCGAAGGCCGCGCCGGTCAAGACCTCCGGAGCCGTGAACGCCCGGAGAGGAGGGAGAGGAAGATCGATGGTACAGAAGGCAAAGATCAACGACATGCACCTGACGGGACTGGTGGACCATACGGAGTCAATCCTGGAGCCTCAGGAAGTCCAGGCTCGCAACCTTCTGGTCGTCGACGACGATCCGGGAGTCCAGGACCTGATTCACGACGTGCTCTCCGGCGCCGGTTACCGTGTGGAGACCGCATTCGACTCCCGGGAGGCCATGGAGCGCATCTCCCAGAAGAACTATGACGGGCTGGTTCTGGATCTGGTCCTGCCTGCGGAAGACGGCCTGGCGCTCTACGAACGGATCCTGGAGCTGAATCCTTATCTGCGGAATCGAATCGTGTTCATATCGGGAGAGGCGAGAGAGCACCAGCTGAAAAGGGTGACTCGGAAGACCGGCGTCAAGGTCCTGAAGAAGCCGTTCAACATCCTGGACCTGATCAAGGTCCTGCAGGATCGCGGGCTTTAGGCCCGAGCCAGCGGTTTTCAAGCAGCGCCCGTAAAACCATGGGGCGTCGGAACGACCGGCCCCGCATGATAGAATGACGGCATCTCGGGAGCCATGGAGAGATGCCGGAACGGAAAGGTCCCATCCGCGCGGGCTGGGTGCTGGCTCTGGCGTGCCTGGCGGCGTGCAGCCACGGGAAGAAAGACGACGGCGGATCGGGTCCTCATACCAATATCGATCTCACCGTCACCGATTTCAAGGTCGCCCCGGGCGCGGCCGACGCCGAAGACATCCTGAATCTCACCGGAACCATCCACAACATCGGCAGCGAGACGGCCAATCCCAACCAGGGCGATTCCTTCCTGCTCCTTTTCAATCTTTCCACCGACGGGACCATCGAGCTGAAAGAGCAGGGCTTCTACCAGCAAGCGATCACGGATCCGATCCCGGCCGGGGGCACTCTGAGCTTCGACGTGCAGGCCCCTTACGGCGGCGGAGAGACCCAGGCGCTCTTCGGGAACTTCTGCAGCGTCTTCGGATGCACCTCACCGCAGACTGGCGTGATCGGCGTGAAGGTGGATTCGACCGATGTCATCAACGAGCTGGACGAGGGGAACAACTTCCAGTTCGTC
>DASYRY010000209.1:0-2478 GCA_036004025.1 Candidatus Polarisedimenticolia bacterium
GGAGGTGGAGCCTGGGGGCGGGGGGCGTGATATCCTCCGTCGCGAGGGAGTGCCTGAAAACATGAATTTGTCGCCAGGCCAGACGCTGTCGCATTACCGTCTCGTCGGAGAGATCGGGCGAGGGGGGATGGGCGTCGTGTACGAGGCGGTCGACACGTCGCTCGATCGCCGCGTGGCGCTCAAGATCCTGCCCGCGGAGGCGACCTCCGAACCGGAACGGCTGGAGCGCTTCCGCCGGGAGGCGAAGGCGGTGGCGGCGCTCAATCATCCCAACATCGTCACCATCTACTCGGTGGAGGAGGCCGAGGGGATTCACTTCCTGACGATGGAGCTGGTGGCGGGCAAGACGCTGCACGAGCTGACTCCGGAGGGAGGTCTTCCTCTCGAGCGCATCTTCCAGATCGCCATTCCGCTGGCGGAGGCGCTGAGTGTGGCACACGAGCGCGGCATCGTGCACCGGGATCTCAAGCCGTCCAACATTGTGGTGTCGGAGGACGGACGCGTGAAAGTGCTCGACTTCGGGCTGGCGAAGTTGATGGCCTCCGCCGCGGAGGTTCCGGGAGGAAGTCTGCCGCCCACGCGCACGCTCGGCACTGTGGAAGGAAAGATCCTGGGGACGGTTCCCTACATGTCGCCCGAGCAGGTGAGCGGCAAGGCGGTCGACCATCGCTCCGACATCTTCTCCCTGGGGATCATCCTCTACGAGATGGCGCTGGGGAAGCGCCCCTTCTCGGGGGAAAGCTCGGCGGAGCTGGCTTCCTCGATCCTGCGCGACCTGCCCACCTCGGTGACCGAGCTTCGCTCGGATCTGCCCAGTCACCTGGGCTGGGTGATCCGCCGGTGCCTGGAGAAGGATCCACGGCGGCGGTATCAATCGGCTCTGGACATCAGCAACGAGCTGGCGGATCTCAAGAGCGGACTCAGCTCCGAATCGCCCGCCTTCCGCTCCCCAACCTCCGCCCCGGGGATCTCATCGCCTGCGGGCGGAATAGCGTCCTCTGCCCAGAGCGGAGCGGCTCGATCTGCCGCCGGGAGTGGTGCACTACAACCCGTATCCTCGGGCCCGGGGCAGGGCGCCATTTCCGGAGGGAGAGAAACGTTCGCTTCGGCCGCAGGTAAAGCGCCCGTCCCGGTGCGCTACCTCGTCTTCGCGGGGTTCCTGGCGGTGGCCGGCATGATCTTCACGGCGGTTTATCTGCGACGCGACGAGAAGATTCCCTCCCCGCCGGCCCCGGGCGAGGTCCCGGCCAGCGGCCCTGGTGTCCCCGTCCCGGCTGCCGCCAAAGGGCCCTCCATCGCCATCCTCCCCTTCGTCAACATGAGCTCCGATCCCGACAACGAGTACTTCAGCGACGGGATGACCGAGGAGCTGATCAACGCCCTGGCGAAGGTGCAGGGGCTGAAGGTCCCGGCGCGCACGACTGTATTCGCGCTGAAGGGGAAGTCGTTGGGGATCGAGGAGATCGGCAAGAAGCTCGGGGTGGGCACTGTGTTGGAGGGAAGCGTGCGCAAGGCGGGGGATCGCCTGCGGATCAACGTGCAGCTCGTGGGGACTTCGGATGGCAGCGCGCTCTGGTCGGAGGAGTACGACCGGGAGTTCAAGGACGTCTTCGCCATCCAGGACGAGATCTCCCGGAAGATCGTGGAATCGCTGAAAGTGAAGCTGACCCCCACGGAGCAGCATGCCATCGAGCGGGTTCCGACGCGCGACGCCAAGGCCTACGACTTCTACCTGCGGGGACGGCGTAACTTCTACCGCGGCGGCGCCAAGAACAACAAGAGCGCCGAGGAAATGTTCTGGCGCGCGGTGCACCTCGACTCGAAATACGCGCTCGCCTACGCTGGGCTGGCCGACGTCGCCTCGTTCAAGTACATGTACAGCGAGAGCACGCCCGAAGTTCTGGAGGCGGCAAACGGCGCCTCGAAGAAGGCGCTCGAGCTGGCGCCCGATCTGGCGGAATCCCACGCTTCCCGCGGTCTCGCGTTGAGCTTGAGCAAGGATTATTCGGCGGCGGCCCGGGAGTTCGAGACCGCCATCCGGCTCGACCCGCGCCTGTTCGAGGCCTACTACTTCTATGCGCGCAATTGCTTCGCCCAAGGGCTCCGCGAGCAGGCGGCGCACCTGTTCGAGCAGGCGATGAAGGTGCGGCCGGAGGACTATCAAAGCCCCGCGCTCCTTGCCACCGTCTACCTGGGTCTGGGTCGAAAGGAGGATGCGGCGCGGATGTGGCGCAAGACGATCGAGCTGGCCGAGGCCCAGCTGGAAGCGAATCCGGACGATGCGAGGGCTCTCTATCTGGCTGCGGGATGCCTGATCGCCGAGGGGCAGCTGGAAAAGGCGATGGAGTGGGCCCGCCGAGCGGTCGCGTTGGATCCCACGGATACCGGCACGCTGTACAACGTCGCCTGCGTCTACGCGGGGGCAGGCAAGAAGGACGAAGCGATGGGCTACCTGGAAAAGGCGGTCGACAACGGCTT
>DASYRY010000210.1:0-8078 GCA_036004025.1 Candidatus Polarisedimenticolia bacterium
CCTTGGCCGGCGGCCCGAACTACACGGGAGAGCACGGCATGCGTGTCGCGGAAGTGCTCCAGAGTCTGAATCAGGAGGAGAAAATCAAAACCCTCCGGCAAGGGATCGTGCAGAAGATCGCCGCAATGGGTGGGAATGACCGCCTGGCGGGCGGCGGCGCTGCTGATCTCGAATCCTTCGACCTGCCAGGCGGGGCACACCGTCATGAGATGTCGGCCGCCGTGGCCCAGACCGCTGCCGATATCGAGGATTCGCAGGTTTTCCTTCGGCAGAACCTCGGAGGCGAAGTCGTAGAAGCCCAGTCTTGCCTGCGAAGCCCATTTTCTCTGAGCCTCGGCCTCCGAGTACTCTCGCTCCCAGAACGAGCGGGGATTCGCGCGGCGCCAACCTGCCCGAAGTCGCTCCAAAAGATTCAATCCGTCTCTCCTCCCACGAGGTGAACCCTCAAGACTCAAGCCTTTCGACGTCCTAGAGCCCACCCCTCGTGGCGGCGATTCTTCAGAATCTCCTCGAAGAGCATGAACATTCCATCCGCCATGGCCGCGGGGGAGAAACTCTCCTGGATTCGTGCCGCGCCCGCGTTCCCCATTTTCCGGCACAACGATGGGTCGGAGATCAGCCGCTCCAGCGCCGAGGCATAGGCACCTTCATCCTTCTCCCGGCAGAGGAAGCCCGTCACGCCGTCGACCACCGCTTCCGGGATTCCGCCTACGTCAAAAGCCACGACAGGCAGGGAATGGGCCATCGCCTCGAGCACGGCCTTAGGGAGTGCCTCACTGAGGGAAGTGTGGGCATAGACATCCATCTCGCCGTACCACGGTTCCATCGAGGATTGTTGCCCCGCGAATACCACGGCATCCCCCAATCCCATGCTTTGGGCCAGGGAACGCAGGCGCTTGAGATCCTCCTCCAAGGCACCTCCGACGAACAACGCACGGAATCCAGGGTTTCTGCGTCGCACCTGAGAGACGAGTCTCAGGAGAAGCTCGGGTCTTTTCACGGATCTCAGTCCGACGGTGCCGATCGTGATGGGGCGATCGGCGCGGCGCGCGGAAGACCTGTCGATCTCGACTCCGGAGTCTCTCGCTGGTCCCGGCATGATGATCCCCGTGTGGATCACCTGCATCCGATTCGGGGGAAGGCCGCGTTGGGAGAGAAAGTCCCGATACGTCCCCAGAGCTGCCGAGCTCACCGCTGCCACCGCGTCCGCTTTCGCCACCCTGTACTTCTCGTAGTAGCGCAAAGGGCGGTCGGCTTGGCGGAGAAAGCAGATCCATGGGAGGCCGTTGAGCCTTGCTGCGGCATGCGCGAACGGACCCAGCTCCGCATGATTGCTCACCAACAGCTTCACGGAGAGGCGCCGAGCCAGCTCGGAGAGCCTCAGCGCGACGACGGGGAATCGCCAGAGTGCGTCGTGACGCCGATAGGTCTTCAATCCCGGAACGCAGACCACGGGAATCCCTTCCTTTTCCAGAGCTTCGGTGAGAAGCCCCCGGCGCGGGACGGCGACCGTCACCGAGAAAGGTGATCGTTTCACTTCCCGCGCCAGCGTGAGCAGCGCATTGTTCGGGCTGAATGCCGACGACCTGGGAAGAGTCTGGAGGATCAGTAGGGGGACCATCGCCTCGAGTTTTTGCCGGTCCTTGATCGGGTGGCAGGCAAGCCCGGCAAGCCACCGCGCGAACGGGAAGGTTGACGCTCGAGCGACGAGGATCATAGCATAGCCCGCCGTCCCGTCCGGATGTCACCGCCGGAGACGTCTTCATGAATCCCGCCTCCTTCCGTATCCTGCACACCAATTTCCATCGTGGCTGGGGTGGGCAGCCTTCCCGAATCCTCATGCTTTCGAAGGGGCTCGCCGGAAAGGGTCACGAAGTGGTGATCGCCGCTCCTCGGGGATCGATGCTCGCGGCGCGAGCGCGCGAGCAGGGAATCGAGACTCTCGAAGGGGTGCAGTTCCTCAAGTCGAAGCACATCGCCTCCGCTCTGGGCGATGTCGCTCGACTTCGGCGATTCCTTCGCGGACGGCGCTTCGATCTCATCGATGCCCACGGCTCCCAGGATCTCTGGGTGAGCGCGGTCGCCACGCACGGGGGTGAGCGCGGTCCGCTGCTCGTCTACACGCGGCACAACACGAAACGCGTGCCGAATCATGTGGCGAACCGCTTCCTATATCGACGCTGGGTGGACCATCTCATCGTCGCCAGCGGAGCGGTTCTCGATCGCTATCGGCCATTCCTTGAGCGAGGAGACCTCTCGAGAGACCGGATTTCGATGGTCCATTCGTCCTATCGCAGCGATCAGTTCCATCCGGGCGTGGACGGCTCGGCCATACGACGCGAGCTCGGAGCCGACACAGCTGACATATTGGTGGGAGTGGTGGGAAGGCTCGTCCCCGACAAAGGTGGGTCTTACTTTCTGCAGGCCGCTGCGCGGATAGCACCCGATTTCCCCTCGGCGCGCTTCCTGTTCGTGGGACGAGGCACCGATGAAGAAAAACTGCGCCGCGAGGCGTTCGAGCTGGGCCTCGATGAACGCGTCGTGTTCATGGGCTTTCGGGAAGACGTTCCGAGAATCACCGCGGCGCTCGACCTGTCGGTTCTCCCTTCGGTCGATTGCGACGCTTCCTCCGCAGTCCTGAAGGAGGCCATGGCGGTGGGACGGCCGGTGGTGGCCACCGACATCGGGGGAGCCTCCGAAATCATCGCGCACGGCCAAACGGGCCTGGTGATTCCGGCCGCGGATCCCGGGGCCCTCGCATCCGCCATCTCCGACATCCTGCGGCGGGAGGACCGGGGCAGGAGCATGGGTCGCGCCGGAAGTGAACGGGTCCGCCTCGAATTCAATCTCGACAAGCTGGTGGAGGGAACCCTCGAGGCCTATCGCCATGCCATGGAGAGCTCGAATCAAGGTTAGAAGCCGCCGAGGACCTAGAACCAAGCCTTCCAGGCGAAAAAGCCCAGGGCAAGCGACACGCCGGCCAGGACGAGGTACTCCTGGTTCTTCACAGCCTTGGAGAAGGACCAAGGAGTTTGTTTCCCCGGGTAGCGGGTGAAGGAAGGGAAGAGAATCGGGACGGAGGCGCGGTAGTGCAGAAAAGCGCCCCCGTGCATTTTCTCCAATCGGGCCCCCTCCACCCGGAGCTTCCTCGGGATGTAGTATCCGAAGAAGACGGCATATCCGAGGGCGAGGGCGATCCAGTTGAGGAGATAGCGGCTGCGGGCCATGACACAGAACCCCGTCAGGATCAGTAGGCGTCCCAGATACAAAGGGTTCTGGGTGAACGCATAAGGACCCGAATCGATGAGCTCTAGAGACTTGATCAAGTGGCCCGAAGCCCAGATACGAAAGCTCTCTCCCGCGACCACGAGAAGCGTCCCGAGGACAAAAAGCAATGGAGTCGGTCGCGACAACGCGATCAGGAGGGCGACGAACAGGTAGACGAGCGCAAGACGAACGTACCCGAGATATTTGCTTCGTGGAGACGCCAACGACATCTCCTTTGTGAGAGAGCGGGCACGCATGTTAGGAGATGCTCTCGATTGTGTCAATGGGCCAATGCGCCGCTATCGTCGACGCCTCGGGCGCAACAAGCGCCCTAGGCGCTTGCCGACCACGTACCAGGCAGGGGGGTGATTCAGCTCGTGGAGCTCCGCCTCGGTCATCGAGCGTGGCACGTGCCGGCGCTTGAGCTTCAACGCGGCCCGGCGGTCCGAACCGCAGGCGGCGAGGAAGAGCCGACGTTTCCATGGACCGGACGACTCTTTCAGAATGATGGCGGTCGAGAAATCCACCAGATAGGGGGTCCCCTCCGGGCCGACCAGAACGTCCCTATGATGCAAATCTCCCTGAGCGACGCCGGCATCATGGACCGAGTCCAAGAGCCGGGCCAGCTTCGCGAAAAACTCTTCCGCAACTTCGCCGGGTCTGAAATGAGAAAGATCCCTCCCCTCAACGAAGTCGACCGCGAAGGCCAGGCGGTCGATCTGGCCCGCGAGACGAGGGATTCCTGGGATGTTTCGCAAACGCTCGTAAGCGCTCACTTCGTGCCGGATCGAGCTCCGGCCGAGGGTCATCCGAATCCAGGATGGACGCGAAGCATAATCTTTGATGGCCAGACGCTCTCCCCCTTCCTCCCAAAGAAAAATGTCGGCTTTGGTCACGTTCCGACCCGAACGGAACCTGAGAGGCGGGCGTTCGCGGAGCAGATGTCTCGTAGGCGGAAGCATGCGCAAAAGGCTCCTGGAGTGCCTTATGTTACGATAGGCCAGATGGTTAGAGAGGTCGAAAGATAGCACAATGGAAAAGGCTCCTCAAGAGGCCCGCCACGAGCACAAGGCCCCCGCGATCGGGGAGGCCGATCTGCACGAAGGTCGCGGAAGGCCATTCCAGAAAGGGAGTTGGGGCAAGGCGGACATTCTGCTGGTGGAAAAGGAAGAGCGGAAGGCCATCGTGAAAGATTTTGGTCTCAAAATCCTACCCGTGCGCTGGTACGGGCGATGGCAGATCCGGCGCGAGGCGTCCATCTACCGCAGGCTATCGGGCATCCCAGGAGTTCCCCGCTATTTCGGGCGCATCGGGAAGAATGCCATGGCCATCGAATTCATCGAGGGTGAGCGAATCTCCCACTGGAGGCGCCGCGAGCTTCCCCCCGCTCTTTTCTCGCGGCTTTGGGCCCTCATCGAGGCGATTCACGAGAGAGGCATCGTCCACATCGATCTGCGCAAGCGGGATAACATTCTGATCAGTCCCGAGGGCGAGGTCTTCATCATCGACTTCAATGCTTCGTTTCGCTTTCCACCCGGAAGCCGCGGAGCGCGATGGTTTCTTCCCGCTTTGAGGAGGATCGATCATTTCGGTTTTCTCAAGTGGAAAGCCGCCCTGGCTCCTTCCCAGCTCAGCGAGTCCGAGCGGAGTGCTTTCCGGCGAATGTCGTTCCTGCGCCGATTCTGGATTTTCAAATGACTTCGACTCAACTGAGCGTGGTAATCCCGGTGCGTGACGAATGGGGCAATCTCCGCCCGCTTTGGACGGAGCTCTGTGGGGTCCTCGAGGAGTCCGGAAGGAGCTTCGAGGTGGTTCTCGTGGACGATGCCAGCACCGACGGCAGCTCCGCCCTGCTCGACGATCTGGCCCGAAGCGATGCGCGACTGAGAATCGTTCACCTCGAACACCCCGCGGGCCAGAGCGCGGCGCTCGACGCCGGGTTTCATGCGGCAGGAGGAGAGTTCGTGGTCACTTTGGACGCGGATCTGCAGAGCGATCCCGCAGACATCCCACCCATGCTGTGTGCGCTGGGCACCCTCGACGCCTTGATCGGATACCGGGCGCGGCGGATGGACTCCCCGCTCCGGCTGCTTCTTTCTCGGATGGCCAATCACGTCCGCAATCGGCTGCTGGGAGAGTCGATTCGGGACACAGGATGTCCGCTGAAGGTGTTTCGGCGATCCAGCTTGCAACGGCTCAAGCTGTTCGATGGAATGCATCGTTTTCTTCCTGCGTTGATGGTGCTGGAAGGCTTCAGCGTGGGGCAAATAGCCGTGCGTCACCGTCCCCGGCGTTGGGGGCGCTCGAAATACGGTCCTCAGACACGCTTGCTTCGCCCGATGGTGGATCTCCTGGCCGTGCGTTGGATGAAACGACGTCGGCTAGACTATCGAGTTCGGAACGAAAGGGAGCTCAGCGAGCGGGAGCGTAGTAGCCGGTCCGGGTGAGAACCCGAACCCCGGGTCGGTCTACTTTGACACGGACAGAACGCCACTTGCCATCACGGGTCTGGTTTGACGGGGAGTAGCTCAGCGAGTATTGGCGGCCCAGATCTTCGGCGATCTGCTCGTAGATGCCACCGAGTTGGCCTGGACGCTCCGGATTGTAGAATCGACCGCCGGTTCTCTGAGTGAAAGTCTCCAGGATCTCTCGAAGCGAGCGGCTTTGGGCCAAGTCGGACTCATCCTGGAGGCGAGCTCCCAGGCCGATGGCATAGACTACGGCCTCCGACCTCACGACCTCGTCCACCGCTTCCTCGAAAAGATGGAGGCTTCCCGGAGCGTTCTCCCGGAATGCTTGGTCTCTGCCGTCTGAGAGCAGAATAATCGCCTTTCTTCCTTCCAGCTCCTTCAGCCGACCGGCCGCCCGCACCAAGCTGTCGTACAGGGCCGTGCCTCCCGCGGGCGTGATGTGCTCGATGGCGCTTGCCAGGCTCTTGTGATTCGCCGTCAGAGGCTGAAGCTCCTTCACGGAATCATCAAAGCTCATCACCATCGCCCGATCCGAAGGCTCCATACGCTTGACGAATTCCAGAGCGGATCGTCGCGCGATTTCCATCCTCTGGCCGGTGCCCATACTGTTCGAGGAATCCACCAGGAGAGCGACTGAAAGCGGTTGTCGCGCGGCGGTGAACTGGGAGATCTCCTGGGGCACGGAATCTTCGAAGACATGGAATTCCAAGCGCAAGAGATCGGTGACGGGCCTTTCCCGGTCATCGAACAGATTCAGATAGAGGGTCACGAGCGAAACCGACTCTCGTTGTCCGATCCGAAGCGGGGGTGTCTCGAGGGTGGCGGTGGCCTCGCGTCCCGCGCTGTCGTAGGCGCGGGCCAAGAGCTTGTGAGGTTGAAACTCTTCTCCCGCGTTCCAGGTGAGCCAGTACGGGGGAGTCTCGAGCACCGCGACGCGCTGGGAGTCGATGGAGACCTCGATGCGCACGAGATGCGCCCCCGGGGGGACGATAGCAAGGAGCTCCACTCGAGTCTCGCCGCTCACGGGACGGCCTACAGGCGGAGAAACGAACTTCAGGACAAGATCCTCAGGGGGAAGAGAAAAGGCAGGAGGGACCAGCACGAGGATTGCCGCAAGGGCCCCAAACGAGCGGAGTCGTGAATCCAACCGTTTTCTCAATAGGCTCGGGCAAGGATGACGCGCGTCCGCGACAGGCAGCCGCAGAGGAGGCAGGCACCCTCGCCATCCTGCTTCTCGAGAGGGATGCATCGAATCGTGGCCTTCGTTTCCTTTTTGATTTGAGCCTCACATTCAGGGTTTTCACACCAGAAGGCCTCGTAGAATCCACCGAGGGCTTCAAGTTGCTCCTTGAATTCCGCGTAGGTCGCGGCAGGACGTGTATTGGCAATCCTGAAAGCAAGAGCTCGCTCGTACAGGGCGGACTGTATCTTCGCCAGGAGCTCGGGCAAAGTGACTCCAAGGGAATCGAGTGACAGGGCCTCTTTTCGCCGGTCGAGCCGGGAAACGGCGATGGCCTTTCCTTGGGATACGTCCCGAGGTCCCAGCTCGAGCCTGAGAGGAACTCCCTTCAGTTCCCATTCGTTGAACTTGAATCCCGGCGATACCTCCTCGCGCATGTCGACATCGACACGAAGGGAGGAAGGAAGAGATGCCCGCAACGTATCGAGGGCCTGTTTCACCACCGACTTTTCCTGGTCACTCTTCCAGATCGGCACGACGACGACCTGGGTGGGTGCCAGCGCGGGAGGTAGGATTAGCCCCTGATCATCCCCGTGTGCGAGGACGAGCGCTCCGACAAGCCTCGTGGAGGCGCCCCAGCTGGTCTGCCAGACGTAGTCCGTGCCTCCCTCCTGATTCTGAAACTTGACATCGAACACCTTGGAGAAGTTCTGCCCGAGGTTGTGGGAGGTGCCTGCCTGAAGCGCTTTCCCATCCTGCATGAGCGCCTCGATGCAATAAGTCCTCAAAGCACCCGCGAATTTCTCGCTCTCGCTCTTCAAGCCCTTGAGGACAGGGAGGGCCATCTGCTGAT
Organism: Candidatus Polarisedimenticolia bacterium; assembly: GCA_036004025.1. Taxonomy (GTDB): domain Bacteria; phylum Acidobacteriota; class Polarisedimenticolia; order Gp22-AA2; family AA152; genus AA152. Next base: position 7,772 of record DASYRY010000210.1, read on the forward strand.
GGGCGAAGTCATGGTAGAGGTCGAGAATCTTCAGGGTCTCTTCCTCCGCCTCTTTCTCGGAAGCGTGAGCCGTGTGTCCTTCCTGCCAGAGGAATTCGGTCGTGCGCAGGAAGAGCCGAGTGCGCATTTCCCATCGCACCACGTTGGACCATTGGTTCAAGAGAAGAGGGAGATCCCGGTAGGAACGGATCCACTTGGAGAACATGCTGTAGATGATCGTTTCCGAAGTGGGGCGGACCACGAGCTTCTCCTCGAGTGTCTTGCCGCCACCGATGGTGACCACCGCCAGCTCGGGAGAGAATCCCTC
>DASYRY010000211.1:0-4007 GCA_036004025.1 Candidatus Polarisedimenticolia bacterium
TCGCTTCCGGCTTGGGCATCTCGATCGATTCCTTGGCGGACGCCGACTCGTCCTTGCTCCCTTCCGCCTCCTGTTTCCGCTTCTCCTCCGCCTGCTTCAGGATCGCCTCGCGCACCTTGGAGATGGGCTGCCGGTAGAAGGTGTCGGCCATCCCCCAGACGACCGTCTTGCCGCCGTCCGCCCACCCGACATATCCACCCCCCTCGGTGCTCATGCGGTAGACCGGCACCGGATCGCCGCTGAATCCGATCTCCACGGGATCCGAGCCGGCCGCGGGGAGCGGGGTGACGTAGACGTCGTCGGCGCGCACGAAGGCGACCCAGGCTCCGTCCGGGGAAGGGACCGGAGCTTCTCCCTGCTTGAAGCGGAGGTGGCGCCGCTTGTCGGTCCCGTCCAGCCGCACGGAGACCAGGTCGGTCTTGCCGTCCGTGTACGGCTTGTCCGACGGGATGAACTCCGCGAAGAAAATCCGATCCCCTCCGGCCCCCCACGCCGCGGTCGGATGGAACCTTACCGAATCTCCCGGAGAGACCGCGGTGACCGCTTTGGCTTCTCCGCCCGAGGAAGGGATCCAGCGGATCTCGTAGAAGGTGTCGTTCTCAGGCTGCTGCCCTCGGGCTTCCGCCCCCGAGCCCGCCACGAACGCGATCCGGTCTCCCTTGGGCGACCAGGCGGGGTTCACGTAGTGTCCTGCCACTTGGGTGAGGCGCGAGGAAGTGCCTCCCTCCGAGCGCATCTTCCAGACGTGGCCCAGCTCCTCATCCGTCCAGGTGACATAGGCGATCCATCGTCCGTCCGGCGAGAATTCCGGCGCATATTCCCGCCGGGTGTCCTTCGTCAGGCGGCGGGGCTTGCCCGCTTTGCCTGCCGAGATGTCTACGACCCAGAGCTTCCCCAGGGCGTCGAAGACCAGCTTCCTCCCGTCGGGTGAAAGCGTCGGCCAGCGCAGGAGCTTCACGGTGAGCTCGGGCTCCCCCACCGGCTTCGTGATCCGGTGCAGCGGCCGGAGGTCGAGGGAGACGTCCGCAGTGAAGGGGATCTCCCCCATCGCCAGCGTTTTCATGTCGAGCTTGCGGATTTTCCCCCCGCTGTAGAAGACGAGCGTCTTCCCGTCGCGCGTGAAGGCGGCGTTCGGATAGACGTCCATCTGCGCGAAGCCTTCCTCCTCGTCTCTCGTCAAGTCGTCTCTCAAGATGGTCTCGGTCCCGGCCTGCAGATCCCTGAGCACCAGCGTGCTCTTCGCATCGTCCCGGCGGACGTAGACCAGCCGCTTCCCGTCGGGAGTGAGAACGGGCTTCATGCCGCCGTTCGGACCGGGGGTGAGGCGGATCATCTCTCCCGTCATCCGATCGAATCGGTAGATGTTCCACAGACCGTCGTCCAGCCTGGGGATGTAGGAGAATCGGCGCTCTCGGCCCGTAACGTAAAGGTAACGCCCGTCCGGGCTCGCCACCGTGCCGCCCACGTTGTTCAGCTTGTCCTTGTTGATGACCTTGATTCCCGCCCCCCCGTCGCGATGGATCATCATCAGCTCGACCGGAGGGATTCCGGCGTGCGAAGTATCCTCGCGGCGCGCCAGGATGTAGTTGCCGTCGGGCGTCCAGGAAGGAGAGGAGTAGACCGCGTCCTTCTCTTCGGTCAGCGGGCGCGGGTTCTTCCCGTCCGGATCCATCAGAAAGAGATTCATGTTGCCCCGCCGATCGCTGCAGAAGGCGATCGACTTCCCGTCGGGCGAGTAACGCGGGGCGTAGTCGTAGGCGGGGCCGGAGGTAATGCGCACCGCCTTGCCTCCCGCCATGGGAACACGATAGAGGTCCCCCAGCAGGTCGAAAAGGACCCAGGCCCCATCCGGCGAGACGTCCACGGAGATCCAGGTCCCCTCGCTGGTGGTGAACTCCACCTTGCGTGGATTCTCCGGCACCGCGTTGACGTCCATCTTCGCGGGCTTCTTCTTCCCCGCGGCGGCGCCGGCCGGCTCGCCGGCTGCCTCCATGCGAGCCAACACCGGAACGAATCCGAACGACAGCAAGACGATCGAGGCCGTCAGCACCTCGCGGCACTTCCGGCGCTCAGACGCGAGAGCGCGGATCATGAGCCAACCTCTTGCAAGACGGGGTCCTGGGGCTGTTGCGGAATTGGAGCGGGTCATCCTAGCACATGCGGGAGACTTTCTCCGGCGCCGGGGCAGTCTCGGGAGGCACAGGAGGGACGAGACTCAGCGATCGGCCGCGGACGCCTCCAATTCCAGGAGCAGCTTGCCGACACGGCGGCGGATTTCGTCGCGGACGTTGCGGAATTCTTCGTCGGAGAGATCCTTCGGATCGGGAAGCTCCCAGTCCCACCGTCTGCGAGCGGGGAGGGAGGGACAGGCGTCGCCGCATCCCATGGTGACCAAGGCATCCCATTCGAGGGAAGGAACTCCCCCGAGGCCCTTTGGCCTTTGGGCCGTCAGCTCGATCCCCTCCTCTAGCATGAAGGCGATGGCCCGTGGATGAACTTGCTCCGCAGGCTGGGAGCCGGCGCTGGCGACGATCCCTCCGGGACCGGCGAGACTTCGCGCGTAGGCTTCGGCGATCTGGGAGCGGCAGGAGTTTTCGACGCAGACGAAGAGGATGGCGGGCCTCAATCCCGCTCCTCCTCCTCGATAGGCGCCTCGTCTTCGGAAGTATCTTGCGCCGAGCTTCGACCGCGTCGGAATGCATAGACAACATAGCCGCCGATGCCCCCCAGCAGCAGGTAGGGCACGGACAGCATGAAGAGTGTGCTTCGGTTGTAGGCGGCGCCTGCGTCGGACCCAGCGCCGGCGGATCCTTCGCACATGGCGCACTGGGCCAGCGCGGGGACGGCCGTCGCCAGCGCCAAGAGCATGGCGAGGGCCAGCGCGGCAGCCGCTCGGCGCGAAACACCGAGCCTGGAGCTCCGTGAAGGACCCGGTCTGTAGTGGGTCGGACTGCTCATAGCAGGTAGAGTACCACGAAGAGAAAAACCCAGGCCACCGCGACGAAGTGCCAGAACATTGCCGCCATCTCGACCGGCTCGTGGTGGGCGGGCGAGAACCGATCCCTCAGCGCCAGGACGAGAAGGATGCCCACCCAGATCATGACCGCCAGCGCGTGGAGCGCGTGACAGCCGGTCAGGGTATAGAAGATCGGGCCGTAGCTTCCCGTCGTAGTCGTCCGGAGCCCCTCCCGATAGAGTCGCGCCCACTCGATTCCCAGCACTGCGAGGAATCCGGCCCCCGAGATCAGTGTCAGCCCGATCCCGCTCACCAGCCGCCGGTGGCTCGCGCTTCGGACTCCGCGCGTCGCCCGCATCATCCCGGCGCTCCCCGCCGCGAGCAGGACGAGGTTCGCGCTTCCCGCCCAGATCGGCAGGAGCGGCTGTCCCGCGGGCGGCCACATCGGCGCTCCGGAGCGCAAGACCATCGTCGCCCCCAGCAGCCCGGTGAAAAGCATCGCCTCCGCGCCGAGGAAGGCGAGCATGACGAGGCGATGGTTCGGGATGGGAGAGGTGATCGCGGAGGCCCGAGCGGGCCTGGGGTCGGGCGGGGCTTCCGTGGCCATGGGACTCAGGAATCGAGGAGGACGAAGACGAAGGAGAAGACGACCAGACCGGCTATGAGAAGCAGGAGAGAAAGGACCAGCTTGCGGTTCCTTCCGCGCAGAGCCTCGGGAAGAAGTCCGGAGTCTTGTCTCACTGCCGATCCACCGCCATCAAGAGAAGCAGGGCTGGAAGATAGAGCACCGAGGTCAGGAGGATCGCCCGCGCGTGGGGGAGGCTGCGGGTGCGCGCCATACGCAGGCACGTCCCGACGAGCACGGCGCCCAGCAGGATCGCTCCGTAGAAATACCAGACTCCCGTCACGCCCAGAAGCACCGGCGTGAGACTCACCGGAACCAGCGCGAGCGCGTTGCCGACGATCTGGCGCACCGTGCTTCCGCCTTCGGGATCCACTACCGGAAGGAGCCGGAACCCGCCTCGCGCGTAATCGTCCTTGTACATCCAGG
>DASYRY010000212.1:0-2552 GCA_036004025.1 Candidatus Polarisedimenticolia bacterium
GGGAGAGGCGGGAGCGGGAGGATTGAACTCGCGCGCCGGCACCACCTCCACCTTGGAGTCGCCGATCTGGCGGCGGAGCGTTTCCGCGAACTGGGCGACGTCGGTGCCCGGCAGAATCCGGCAGTTCAGGTTGGCGCGGGCCTCGGCGGGAATGACGTTCTCCTTGTAGCCGGCCTGGAGGATCGTCGGGGTGCACGTGGTGCGCAGCATCGCGTTGAAGTTGGGATTGCGCGAAAGGACTCCGGCGCAGCGGGCGGAATCCTGCGCGCTCTCGAGCTTCCCCGCGCAGGCTCCCGTCTCCCCGGGCAGAACGCCGGCAAGCCCCTTGAAGAAGGCTCGCGTGGTGTCGTTGAGCTCGACCGCGAAGCCGAGCGATCCGATCCGGCCGAGCGCCCGCGTGAGGCGCTCCACCGGATTGTCCCCGGCGGGAATGGAGGAGTGGCCCGCCACGCCGTGGGCGATCAAGGTGAAGTCCTGATAGATCTTCTCGGTGGTCTGGACGGCTACGTACTGCACCTTGCGGCGCTCGTCCCAGATGACCCGGCCTCCTTCGTTCAGGACGAGCTCGGCGTCGAACAATTCGGGATGCTTCTCCAGGAGATAGTCCATGCCGTAGGTGCCCCCCGCCTCCTCGTCCGCCTCCGCGAGGAAGATCACGTCCCGCGCGAGCTTCACCTTGTGGCGGGCGAGCAGGAGCATGGTCTGCAGCTCCGCCGCGGCCATTCCCTTGTCGTCCAGCGTCCCTCTTCCCCAGAGAAAGCCGTCTTTCACCACTCCCTCGAAAGGGGGCACGCTCCAGCCCTCCTTCTCCACCGGGACCACGTCGATGTGGGACATGATAAGAAGAGGCTTGGCCGATCCGGAGCCGGGATACCTCACGAGCAGGCTGCCGCGTCCTGGAGCGGACTCGAACAGCCTCGGCTCCAGCCCGGCTTTTCGAAGCTGCGTCGCCAGGTAGGCCGTGACGATGGATTCGTTTCCAGGCGGGTTGCTGGTGTCGAGCCGGACGATGGCCTTCAGGTGCTCGAGTCCCTCCGCTCCCGCTTGCTTGTAGTCGAACGCGGGCGACGCGATGGCGAGGCCGCAGGCGAAAGGGATCGCCAAGACAAGCCCGGCGCAGGCGCGGCGGATCACCAAGGGCGTCATCGTGGCTTCTCCTGCAGGAGGATCTCCCGGAAATAGCCGGGAGGGATCGTTCCCTGGGACAGGACCTTCTCGTGGAACTCCTTGTCGGAATACTTGTCCTTACGCATGGCGCGGTATTGTTGCCTCAGCTCCTGGATGGCCGCCTTTCCCAGGTGATAGGTCACCGCCTGGGTGGGCCACTTCGAATAGCGATAGATGGCTCTCCTCGCCGTGTCGCACGAAGCCTTCTGGACGTTGCTGCCGCTCGGCGCGTGGCAGGCTCCGGGAAGGAAGTCGACGTTTTCCGTGTAGTAGTCGACCGCCTGATCGAAGGTGAGGCGGCCGGTGTGAAGACCGGTATCGAGATGCACGCGCGCGTCCCGCAGGAGCTGTCCCTGCAGCTGGTAGAGGCGCTCTTCGGGAGTGTAGAACCCATCGGGCGATCCGGGTTGGGGCTCGGCCATCAGCGCTTCGGCATAGAGCGCCCAGCCCTCGGAAGCGGGGCTGTCCTCCCACATCGAGGAGGAATCCTCCACCGCGCCCGGCGTCAGCCAGCGGATCGAGGAAACGGCCGAGGCGCGCGACCGGAGGAACTGGTAATTCCAGTCGTGCCCCGGAAAGCCCTCGTGGGCGCACAGGTCCGCGATGGTGTGGAAATTGTTCTCCTTCAGCCGCCCGACGTCGCCTCCCGTGGGGGTCAAGTAGAAGCGTCCGATCCCCGAGCGCTTGAACGGGGGAGCGGGGTAGTACGAAGCCTCGACGCTCTCGCGGAGGACCGCGGGAGTTTCGAGAATGTCGAGGCGATACTCGGCGGGAAGCTCGAACATCCCTTTCTCCCGGGCGTAGGCGACCAGAGCCATGGCCTTCTCGCGGTAGGCCCGGAACATCTCTTCATCCGATTTGGGATAGTCCTGCGAGAGCAGATCCATGATCCGCCGCACGGAGGCGTCCGATGAGGCCGGGTCTTCCCAGGAGAGCTTCAGCGAGCGCTTCCCCGCGAGGAGCTTGGCGGTCTCGGCCATGAGCCGGCGGGTCTCCGCCACCTTGCGCGCACCATAGTCGAACAGCTCGGACGCCTTGCGATCGACCTTGAGATTGTTGGACAGCGCCCAGTCGTATTCCGACTCCCCCAGGACGTAGCGGTCCTTCCGGTAGGCTTCGCGGAAGACACGCTTCTCCTCCTTGACGCTCTCGAGGAAGATTTCCGACAGGCTTTGCGCGAATTCGTCGTACGCCCCGGCCGCGGCGAAGGAATTGTCGATCAGGGCTGAGGCAATCGTATCGCGATAGGGCTGGCGTGAGAGGTACTCCCGCAGCTGCCCGGGAAGCTTGTCGCGGAAATAGGCCGCGTTGTTCGCCGCTCCTCGGATTCCGTCCGTGTCCACCATCCGGGAATCGGGGAAGTTCCCCGCCGAGACTCCTTCGCG
>DASYRY010000213.1:0-3334 GCA_036004025.1 Candidatus Polarisedimenticolia bacterium
CAAGGTAAGGAAGGTGAGTTCTACTCCTTTCGCACCTACCAAAGGACGGCGCCAGGATTCCTGCCGCTCGGGAGAGACGGAATTTTCCAGGGATTCAGCGTCCTGAAGCTGGACCCGAAATCCTTCGCAGTGCAGGAGCGAGTCTATGCAAAGGAAGCTTCGTGGAAGGAAGGGACCTGGGTGTTGCGGACCGGGTGGCGGCGCAAGTTCTCTCCCGGGGGCGAGATCGCTTCGTTTGAGCAATTCGACGAGAGGCCCTTCCCTCTTCCCGTGGATCCTTCCCGGTTCATGGCGGACATCAAGACGCCGGACCAGATGAATTACGGACAACTGCGTGATTTTATCAAGGACCTCGAGCGCCGAGGCTATGCCGTGCAGGAACTACAGGTCGACCTCCACGAGAAAATCGCACTCCCCTTCATCTCGGTCGTCATGGTGATACTCGGGCTCCCCTTCGCATTCCGATCGGGCAACAAGGGCTCTCTCTACGGGATCGGGCTTGCGATCGCGCTCGTCGTCTTTTATTACTCGACGTTCGCCGTCTTGAGCGCCCTGGGGCAAGTCGGATTCCTTCCTCCCTTTCTCGCCGCGTGGGCTCCCAACATCCTGTTCACGGGGACCGGAATCTACATGATGCTCACGGTCGTAAGGACCTAGGGAGAGGGGGGTTCGGAGGCGGTAGGCTTCTCCTTGTCCTTTTCGAGGTGCCGAAGGAGATTCAGCTGGGCCTGGTACCGTACCGCCTGCGCTGCATCCAGCTCCGCGATTGCTTTCAAGGTGCGATACACCTCCTCGCCCCCCCATGCCGCCATCGCGTCGACGGCCCGGGTCCTGACCCCTTCGTCGGGGTCGTTTCGCGACAGGGAGATCACCGGTTGGAGCGCTTCATCCTCCAGCTCTGGCGATCGCTCCGCAGGCTTCAAGTCGTGGAAGAACTCCTCGATCAGCCTGAGGGCCTGAACTCTCCGCTGAGGTGAAGGATTCCTCAGGTACGGAAGCACCTCCGGGAGAAGCTCGCGGTCGACGAGGTCCAATCGCAGGACCTCGTGAAGGGCCGCCTCGGCCAGCAACGGGTTGGGACTTCCCACCAACGCTCGAATGTCCCGGTAGAGTTTCCTGTGATCCTTCTCCATGGACAGGGTCGCAAATTTCCGCAGCGCTTCTCGATAGATCTCATCCCCTTCTCTCGGGAGAGGGCGTTTTCCGAATCGGCCTCGGTGAAGGATGAATCGATCCGCTCCTTTGGGCTTCCCGGAGGAGTCGAGCTCCGGTGTAAGAAAGAGGATGTCGGTCTCGCCGTCCGGGAAGAGAATGCGCTCCTCCTTCCCGAGGTCCAAATTGAAATCTCTGAAAGCAATCTGAAGCTTCTGGCCCGGTCGAGCCGTGCCACGGAAGACTTCATCCACTCTGACTTGGGCAAGCTTCACCTGCCCTGAGAGAACCTTCGCCGCCACCACCAGCTGGGAATGCGCGGTGAGCTCGTAGAGGGTCGGAAGCTCCTGCCCGGCGCTGCCCCCCTCCTTGGGGCCGGCGAAACTGCACGGCGCCCCGAGAGCCAGAATCGACACGATCGCAGCAAGGCGATTCATCGGGAGTCCTTCCCGCTGAGGTCTCTGAGCTTGGCCGAGATGTCGGGCTGCATCGAGTTGATTCCGAGGGAGCGGCGGTAGGCGTCCTCCGCCCCCTTCCTGTTCTGCCTGGAGGTCAGCAGGTCTCCTTGGAGATTCCAGAGCCTCACATCGCCAGGGTTGCGCTCGAGGGCCGCCATGCATACCTTTTCCGCCTCCTCCGGCCGGCTCTGCTCCAGAAGGAGCTCCACGAGCTGCAAGGAGACGGGAGCGTTCCCGGGGACTTCCCGAAGGAAGGCTCGCATCTCTCGCTCCGCTTCATCCAGGCGATGCTCCTCCCTCAAGAGCAGGGAGAGATTGATCCGCGCATCCGCGTAGGCGCCTCGAATACGTGATGCGTCGCGAAACTCCTTCTCGGCTTCGCCCCACACCCCGCGGTCTTTGAGAACCGCGCCGAGACCGTTGTGGGGTTCGGCATAATCCGACCGCAGGGAAATCGCGGTGCGATACGCCGACTCCGCGGCTGCGCGGTCTCCGAGACGGAGTAGGAGGTTCCCCCGGTTATTGTGCACGACGGGATCGCTCGGGGCCAGCTCGGTCGCCCGATCCAGGAGCTGGCCCGACTTCACATAATCCTCCCGTTCCATCGCCGAAAGCGCCAGGTTGTTGTATGCCTGGACGAATCCTGGCTCCGATTCGAGCGCTCGATGGAACTGTTGCTCGGCGATTTCCGGCTCCCCCATCTGACGATAGACGATGCCGAGGTTGTTCAAAGACTCCGAATCGTCGGGATCGATACCCAGCGCCTTCTCGAACTCTTCCTTGGCGGGAGCGAGCTCGCCACGGGACAGGTGGTAGTTTCCCAGGGTCCTCCACGCCGATCCGACGGAAAGATCTCGCGAAAGGACCTCTCTGAGCCGGCGGATCGCCGGAGCCTGATTCCCCTCCGCGATCTCGACATGCGCCAGAAGGACACCTGCCTCGGTCGAGGACGGATCCAGGCGGGTCGCCTCTTCGAGCTCACGACGGGAGCGGGACAGGTCTCCCTTCGCCAGGAACGCGCGGGCAAGGTTTATCCGAGCGAGGGCCAGCTTCGGCATCTGCTCGGCCGCCTTCTCGAACTCCTCGATGGCCCCGTCGATCTTGCCCTGGGCAAGCAAGGAGTTCCCGAGATTGTTGGCGGTAAGGCTTCCCTCCTGGCTGAGATAGCCGAGAGAGCGAAGCCTCGCCTTGAGAGCGGAGTCCCCCGCCGGATCCTCCAGGGGCGTTCCCTCCGCCTGACGGCCCGTTTCCCACGAGCGCCGGTAGCGGATGGGGTGATCGTGCAGGAACTTTTCGGTGAAAAGCGCGGGTACGGGACGTCCTTGCATGTCTTCCCCTATGGGAAGGCCGAAATAAGCCAGGACGGTTGGAGCGACATCCAGAATCGACATTTCCGGGACCTCGCCCGCTTGAGCGAACGAGCCGGAGGCTGCGATGAGGATCCCGTGCTTCCGATGCCATGCGGCAGCCGACTCGTAGTTGACCCGTGATTCCTTGTTGGGCCTGTCGCTCTCAGACTTGAAGCCATGGTCGGAGATCACCAGAACTCCCGTGCCGGGATCCAGGCGCTCGAGAAGGGTCCCAAGAATTTCGTCCTGGTAGGCATAAAAGGCGTCGACCGCCTTGGAATAGCGTCGGTAATCACTCTCGGCGACGCCAGGTCTGAGAGGAGGGCGGAACGGCATGAACAGATGCGAGGTCGTGTCGATACCCTCGAAATAGAT
>DASYRY010000214.1:0-3515 GCA_036004025.1 Candidatus Polarisedimenticolia bacterium
TGATCTTTGCGTGAGGATGCAGCGTCAAGGAGTCCAAGGAGAATCGCCTGGATCTTCCCGAGAGAATCCTTGCGGAGGCTCCAGGGAGAACAGCCCGAGAGGGGGATCCGCGAAGCGCAGGTCGACGAGACTCACCCTGAGATCGGCTTCAGGATCCTTCTGCACGATCTGCAAGGTCCGCGGCGGCTTTCGACCGCCTTGCGGATCGGCGTTCCATAGTATTTCGGCGGGCGGGCCGGATTCAGGGTGGATTTCCGCTCGTTGTCCGTCCTTTCCGAGGAGCCGGATCCGTTCTCCTCCTGCCAGCGGGCAGGTCCAGCCCTCCGCTCCCGAGTCATCGACTGCCGGTTGGCAAGGGAGCTCGGTCTTCAAGGGTTCTGGCCCCAACAGGAGCCACCCGATCATCTCGGGCGGGGCGGGGATATGGACCAAGGCCTCCATCCCTTGTCGACCCGAGAGGACCGGGCGGTAGGTGCGTCGATTCACGTCGAGGAGCATCGCCCCTTCGGGGGAGGAAACCAGCACCGCTCGGGCGGTCCCGCCAGGAGCCAGGATCTCCAACCGGATCCGATCCGGAGCGAGGTAGGCCAGGGCGACCTGGGCTCTCCGCTTTCCCTCAGGCCCCGCCCATGTCGCATGCAGAAGCGCCGAAAACCCTGAGGGGGTTGCGGGAATGTCGGGAAGAGGCTCGTACGCGGGCAGATGACGCGCACAGCCTGCCAGACTCACGAGGAGGACCCAGGCGGTTCCCGTCAGGACCCGGAGCGTGGGCCAATTCACGAACCCTTCCCGGAGTACCCCAGCTTTCGAAGCTTCTTCTGCAGGGCTTGCCGATTCTCTGGCTCGTGCTCCATCGCCTTCAGATAGGTCTTGAGGGCTTCGGAGGGCTTTCCCTGTTTCAGATAGAGGTCTCCGAGATGCTCGAGCACCGTGGGGTCCTCGCGCGAGCCCTTCACCGCCCGAGCCAGATAGCTCTCCGCCTGATCCATCTTCCCAAGCTTGAAATAGACCCACCCCAGGCTGTCGAGAAAGGCCGCGTTGTCCGGCTGCTCGGAGACGGCGCGCTGGACGAATCCGAGAGCTTCCTCGAGCTTGACGTTGCGCTCCGCCAGCATGTACCCGAGGTAGTTCAAGGCTTCGGCATGCTTCGGCTGGGACTTCAACAAAGAGCGGAAGGCGGCTTCCGACTGCTTGAAGCTGCCCGCTCGCTCCAGAAGAGCCGCTTCCTGGAAGGCGATCTCATTGGACTCGGGATGCCTGCGCCGAGCCTCCTTCGCCCAGAGCTCCCCCTCACGGGTCGAATCGGCTCGCGAGCAGGCCTGGAGAATCGTGAGATACGCGGGGACTTCGTACTTGCCTTGGGCGAGCACCGTGTTGAAGACGGCCCGCGCCGCGGCTCGCTTCCCGTCCCGAAGGAGGATTTCTCCTCGAAGCGTCTGCAGATCGACGCTTTCGGGCAGCCGTGATTTCCCCTCCTCGAGGACTTGCTCGGCTTCCGACTTCTTTCCCGCGTCGAGGTCGATTCGCACCAGCAGGCCGTAGAGCTCATCCGACGGGCGGCTGGAGGCTTCGATCGAATCACGGACCGATTTTGTCGCCGCACGATAGTCCTTGTGGAGGTATTGAATGAGTCCTACCTGGAAGGAGGCCAGGCCGAAGAACGCACGGTCCTGCGGGCTGGTCTTCTCCGAGGTCTGGGCAAGGATCTGCCCGTAGAGAGCCAGCGCGCGGTCGTCATCGGCCCGACCCTGCGCCAGTCTGCCGAGGAAGAACCTCGCCTCCAACGAGCCCGGATCCCGCTCCAGAGCTTTCTGGTACATATCTTCCGAGAGGCGCGGATCTCCACTCCCCAGGTAGGCGTGGCCCAGTGCCAGGAGCACGCGCACGTTGCCGGGATCCATCTGCAGCGCGAGCTTGAGACGCTCCTGAGCTTCGACGAACTGACCCGAGGCCGTCAGCAGGGTTCCCAGGCGGTATTGAGCGTAGGTGTTCGAGGGGCTCCCGTCCGCCAGGGGCCGATAGACCTCCACGGCCTCCTTCGCCGCTCCCGCGTCCTCCAGCAGCTCGGCGAGGAGCTCCCGCGCTTCCCGATTGTCCCGCGACTTATCGAGAACTCCTCGCAGCAGCTTCCCCGCCTCTTCGCTGCGTCCCATCTCCTGGTAGACGCGCGCCAGCTGGACGTCGATCGCGGGGGAAGCAGCATGACTCTTGCGGTACTTTTCGAGGGAAGCCGCGGAGGAGGCGAGATCCCCGCGTCCCCTCTGGATCTCGGCGAGCGCGAGCGCCGATCCCTCCTCGGCTTGGTTCTCATCCAGCAGACCCTGGAACAGGGCTTCCGATTCCTTGAGCTGCGACTCGGATTCCTTGTCCGAGGCCGCGGTCTGGAAGAGAATTCCGGCCAGGGTCTTGCGGGCGGCCGGGGAACGGGGATCCAGCTTCACCGCCTCACGAGCCTCGCTCTCGGCCTCCTCCTGCTTGTTCATCGAAGCATAGAGCTCGGCGAGCTCCATCCTCAGATCCGAGGAGTCTTCGGTATGGATCGCCTCTTCGAGGTAGCGCGCCGCCTCGCTCAGATTGCTCTGGAACTGGGCCTGCTGGGCGAGTGAGAACAGGTAGTACGCCTGCGCTCGCCCCGAGGAGTCCACGGCGAGCAGCGGCTCCGTCGCCAGCGGGATCATCAGGAGGCCCAGGAACCATCGGGCACGACGGGCCTCGAGTGGGTTCCGGGGCATCTTCAAGAAATCGGGCGTCGACACAGCCTTCTCTCCAGCTTCACGCCGCCTTGCGCTCATCGGTTGCGCGGCCGAGGATCTCCAGCCCTTTGCGGAGCTGAAGGTCTTCGCCGGCCGGGCCCGAGCCTCGTTGCTGGAGCACGTCCGGCGAGATCCCCGTTCCATTCCATTCCTTCCCCGAGGGGGAGAGGTATTTCCCTACCGAGAGACGAATCCCGTCGCCCGACGGCAGCGTGATCACCTTCTGGACCGTTCCAAGGCCCCAGGTCTTCTCGCCGACGAGCATGGCGCCGTTTCGCTCTCTCAGCGCCGCGGCGAGGACCTCGGCCGCTCCGGCGGTGCCCGCATCGACCAGGAGAGCCAAGCGTCCCTTGTAAGCGGCAGGCGACCCGGGAGCGCGCAGCTCCGTGGTGCCGGCCTTCTTCTCCGCAAGCTTCGCGACGGTCCCCTCGCCGCCGAGCAGCCCGGCGATCCGCACCGCTTCGTCGACGTTGGTCCCGGCGTTCGATCGAAGATCCAGCAGGAGACGCCCGGCCCCTTGGGCCTTCAGGACCGACAGAGCCTTGCGAACGCGCTCCGCGTCCCCTTCCTGGAGGCTCCCCAGCCTCAGGAGTCCCGTTCCGGGCTCGGGAAAGCTCGTGGAGAGCGGGCTCTTGAGGGGAAGTCTTCGCACGACTTTGAACTCCTCGCTGCGAGGCTCGGCGGTCCTCAGGACCGACATGCGCACCTCGCTGCCCGGCTTCCCTTGGAGAGCCTGGGTCGCCTCCCAGGCGCCCATCCAGA
>DASYRY010000215.1:0-3842 GCA_036004025.1 Candidatus Polarisedimenticolia bacterium
GCCCTGGCCCGTCGTGTAGACCAGGTTCGGATCGGTGGGATCGAACGCGACCGAAAACCCGTCGCTGCCGCCGATGGTCTCCCAGTCTGAATTCAGGATCCCGTCCTTGCTGGAATCGTCGGTGTAATGCAGGGTCTCGGAAGGGCCCATCCAGGATCCGTTGTCCTGCAGCCCTCCCGCGATCCGATAGGGGTCGCCGCTGTCCACGGCCACTCGATAGAATTGGCCCACCGCCATGCGGTTCAGGTGTTCCCAGTTCTCCGCTCGATCGTTCGAGAGATAGAGGCCCCCATCGTTGCCGACGAGGATCTGGTTCGGATCCACGGGGTTGACGACGATCGCGTGGAAGTCGACGTGCACGTCCACGCTTCCGGAGCGCCGGAACGATTTTCCTCCGTCGTCCGAGACGGCGAGATCCCAACCCGGAAGGTAGACCCTGCGCTCGTCCTCGGGGTCCACCGCCAGGCGGGCGAAATAGAAAGGCCGGAAGTTGTAGTCGCTCAGCCGCGTCCAGCTCTCTCCCCGGTTGTCGCTCCGGAACAAGCCTCCGCTCGGGGACCGATCCTCGAAAGGCTGGCGCCCCGCGCCGCCGAAATCGCTCTCGACCACGGCGAAAAGAATCTTCGGGTTCTTGGGATACGCAGTCAGCCCGATGCGGCCGGTGCGCGGCGGAAGCCCGGATTGCAGCTTCTTCCAGGTGCTCCCGCCGTTGTCCGAGCGAAAGATCCCCCCCGACTCGCTGTTCCCCGTGAAGGACCACGGAGTCCTGCGTCGCGCGTACATCGCCGCGTAAACCGTGTCGGGATTCGCGGGATCCAGAATGACGTCGCAGGCGCCGGTCTTGTCGTCGATCTTGAGGACGTGCTGCCAGGTCTTCCCTCCATCGCGCGTCTTGAAGACGCCGCGCTGAGGATTGGCGCCCCAGAGGTGGCCCAGCGCCGCGACGTAGCACACGTCAGGATTGCGCGGATCCACCGCGAGGCGCGGGATGTCGTGCGTGTCGTCGAGACCCAGATGGGTGAAGCTCTCGCCCGCGTCGGTGGATCGGTAGACTCCGTTCCCCCATGAGGAGCTGTTCCGCCCGTTCCCCTCGCCCGTTCCGACCCAGACGATCTTCCCTTTCCCCTTCTCTTCAGGCTTCTTCTCGCCTGCGGATTTCGGCGGCGGGGGCGCCTCGCCCTCCTTTTTCTTCTCTTCCGCCCAACCGGGCCAGTTGGCGGGCGCATCCGCGACGGCGAGCGCCCCGATCGACAGCACGGGATACTTGTCGAAAACCGGCGAGAAGGTCACTCCGAGATTCGTCGTCTTGAACACGCCGCCGGTCCCGAAACCCACGTAGAAGCTGGTGCGGCTCCCCGGCACCAGCGCGATGGAGGAGACCCTGCCCCCCATGTTGGCAGGACCCACGCTCCGGAAAGCGAGCCCCGCGACGTCTTTTTCCGTGAAGTTCCGCTCCCCGGAGAGGGGATGCGTGGGCTTGGTCGCGGAGAGAGCGGGCGCCAGCGCGAAGATCGTGACGAGGAGGAGCAAAGCGGTGGAGCGGATCCGATCGGTGCACACGGGCGCCATCCTTAGAAAAGGTGGGTTGGGGGGAATCGGAACGGAGGGAGATTGTATCCGAACGACGAGTCGCGTCAAACTCGCTATGCTAAAATCCGGCACTTCAAAATCTTCAAAGTCGCGGGTGCGCCCGCCGGAGGAGGGATTCCATGAGCGTGAGGAAAGCAGCGTCCGTGCTCGTTCTGGCGGGCTGGGGTCTGGGCGGCGTCGCCGCCGCGGGGGTCCTGGAAGAGCACAAGAAATCACAGGCATTCCTGGAAGCGGCGGCCAAGGAGGAAGGGGCGATCAAGCTCCCTTCGGGTCTCGTCTTCAAGACCCTCACCGCCGGCACGGGAGAAAGCCCCAAGCGCACCGATACGGTGCGGGTCCACTACCGGGGCACGTTCATCGACGGGGCGGAGTTCGACAGCTCCTACAAGCGGGGCGAGCCGACCGAGTTCCCCGTGACGAAGGTGATCCGGTGCTGGACGGAAGGGCTGCAGAGGATGAAAGTCGGGGAAAAGGCACAGCTCGTCTGTCCTGCCGGTATCGCCTATGGCGATCGCGGGATGGGAGGGATCGTCCCTCCGGGGGCCACCCTCGTCTTCCAGATCGAGCTTCTCGCCATCGTGAAGTGAGCATCGAGGGAATGAACCCCGCGCGCCCCCGGTTAGGCCGACATCCCCGGCGCACTCCCGCATCGGGGATCCCAAGGGAGGAGACATGCTGAAGCTCCATCATTTTGATCGCTCGCCGTTCGGCTGGAAGGTCCGACTGGTCCTGGCGGAGAAGAAGGTCCCTCACGAAATCATCGTTCCGGAGAACAAATCGGAGAGCCCTGCCTTCGGGAAGTTGAACCCGTTCCGCCTCACTCCCGTGCTCGAGCTTTCGGACGGCCGGACGGTTTACGAGTCCACCGTCATCAACGAATACCTCGAGGAGACCTACCCGACGCCCGCCATGCTGCCCAAGGATCCTTACGAAAGAGCGCGGCTGCGGATGCTGGAAGACACCACCGACCAGTACTTCATGCAAACGCTGCGCGAGTATCGGAGCGCCCTGTACGAATACGCCCCTCCCTTCCTCGTCCCCAAGAAGGCCGGAGCGATCGACCATGCGGCTGCCGAGGAGTCGAAAGGCAAGATTCACAAGCATCTGGCGCGTCTGGAGCAGGACCTCGCCGGACGCACTTGGTTCGGAGGGGAGATCTTTTCCCTCGCGGACGCGGCGCTCGTCGCCCCGCTCATCGGGTCGCTGGCGCTGCTGGGGATCCTTCCCGATCCGAAGTATCCCAATCTGGCTGCCTGGTCCCGGCGCGTCGCGGAGCGGCCGTCCACCATCGCCTCCACGCCCAAGGAGCCGATGAGAATCAAGAAGGATTGATCGGGCCGATCGCGGGCGCGTATCGCCGTGCTTTTACCGGCCTTCCCGCACCGATCTGGTCTCTCGCGATCGTCGCCTTCGTCAATCGGAGCGGCACCATGGTGGTGCCGTTCCTGATCCTCTACCTGACGCAGGCGCGCGGCTATTCGACCGCCGCCGCGGGCAGGATTCTCGGGCTCTATGGACTCGGCTCTCTGGCGGGGAGCTATCTGGGCGGATGGCTCTCCGACCGGATCCTCCCGCGTCGCGTCCTCCTTCTCAGTCTCACCTTCGGCGGCATCGCGTTTCTCGTCCTGGGCCCGCTGAGATCCGGCGCCGCCATCGCCGCCGCGGTGTTCGGACTCAGCCTCGTGTCCGAGGCTTTCCGTCCGGCGCTGGCCACGGCCCTGGCGGAGTGCTCGGCGCCCGGGGAGCGCGGCCGCGCCTTCGCGCTGAGCCGTCTCGCGGTGAACCTGGGGATGAGCGTCGGCCCGGTGTTGGGCGGCTTCCTCGCGCTTCACGGCTATCACTGGCTCTTCGTGGTGGATGGCGTCACGTCGCTGCTCGCCGCCTGCGTGCTGGCGGCGTTCTTTCGCGGCCGGACGCAAAAACCCCTCCCCCACGAAGCGGCGTGGAGCCGCGGGCCCTCCCCCTGGAAGGACCGGCCCTTCCTTCTGCTCGCCCTGCTGATGAGCCTTTACGGCCTCGTCTTCTTCCAGCTGTTGGGAGCCTTTCCGCTCACGCTGCGGGATCGCTTCGGCATGGCGGAAAACTGGATCGGTCTCAGCCTGTCGGTGAACACCGCGATCATCGTGCTGTTCGAGATGCTCCTGGTCCATTCCTTGAGGCACGCCAACCCCTACCGCGTCATCGCCCTCGGATCCCTGCTGATGTGCACCGGATTCGCCCTGCTTCCCCTGGGCTCGGGCAGGGCTTTCGTG
>DASYRY010000216.1:0-5686 GCA_036004025.1 Candidatus Polarisedimenticolia bacterium
AATCCATCGCCTCCCTCTCCCGCTGCCACGAGTTATTTTCCCCAGAAGGCTTTTCAGCTAACCCATAAGAATCAGTAAGTTAGAGGAATCTTTCATCTCGCCCACCGGCGTGGCATCGTCCTTGCTATTTTCGCCCCCCCGTGATGATCGACTTGCTCGATTCGCAAAGGTGGAGACGATGACCCGATCCCTCGTGAAGCGCCTCACAAGCGCCTTGCTGATGTTGGGGGCATTCGTTCTGGCGGCGGGATCGGCCTCGGCCGGTACCGTGACCCTGAACTGGAATCCGGTCCCGGACACCGATCTGGCCGGATATCGTGTCTACTACGGCCCTTCCTCGGGGTCCTATCCGAGCTCCGTGGACGTGGGCAACACCACCAGCGCCACGATCAACAATCTGACCGACTGCACTCTTTACTATTTTGCGGTCAAGGCCTACGACCAAGCGGGAAACCTCAGCGCCGCGTTTTCCAACGAGCTGAGTGGAATGGCGAAGCCCACCGTGACCTTGGCCTCCCCCGCTTCGGCTTCCCAGAACACCTCCAACCTGTCCTTGACCCTCACCGGGACGAACTTCCGGAGCGGCGCCGTCGTCTCCTTCAGTGGGACCGGCATCACCGTGAACAGCGCGACGGTGGCGAGCTGCACCTCGATCACCGCGAACGTCACGATCGCCGGTACGGCGACCACGGGCGTGCGGGACATCTCGGTGATGAACACCGACCAGTCGGTGGGCACGGGGGTGGGCAAGTTCACCGTGACCTTGGCCGACTCGACGCCTCCGACCTTTAGCGCCATTGCCAGCTCCGGCATCACGACGTCGGGCGCCACGATCACCTGGACCACCAACGAGGCTTCCAGCACGCAAGTCGCCTACAGGGTCCAGGGAACCAGCACCTACAGCACGACCACCACGAATCCCAGCCTGGTCACGTCTCACAGCGCCACCCTTTCGGCTCTCGCGTCAATGACGGTCTACGAATACCACGTCATCAGCGCCGACGCGGCGGGGAACAGCGCCACCTCCTCGCCCGACAATACGCTTACCACGCGCAACTACGACTACGTCACGGTGGAAGCGGAGTCGGGCACGCTCACGGCGCCGATGGTCTCGAAGAACGACTTCGACACTCCGCTGGCGTTCAACGGCAACTACGCTTGGACCGCCGCGGGCACGGGGACGAACACCAACGGCAACCCGACGGCCAAGGCGACCTACAGCGTCACGGTGGCCAACACCGCCTCCTACACTCTGTGGGTGCGGATGTACGCGGCCACGGCGAACAACGACAGCTTCTGGCAGAGCATCGATTCGGGCACCAAGACCGCACTGACCGCAGGAGGCCTCGGCGCGTGGGTCTGGACGAAGGGCGCCTCGTGGAGCCTCATCGCAGGCAATCACAGTCTCGTGCTGGGGCATCAAGACGAGCAGACGCGGGCCGACCGCATTATCCTGACCGACGATCCTCTCTTCGTCCCGACGGCGACGCCGACGGACGCCACTCCGGCTGTCGTCTCGGCGGTGGCTTCGAGCAGTATTACCACCACCGCCGCGACCCTCACCTGGAACACGAACGAGCCCGCGGACAGCCAGGTGGAATTCGGTGATACCACCTCCTACGGCTCGTCCTCGGCGGTCAACCCGACCTTGACGCTGATTCACAACGTCGTGCTCACGGGTCTGACGTCGGCTCATACGTACCACTACCGAGTGGTCTCGGTGGATCGCGGCGGCAACGTGACCCGATCGGCGGACTTCACCTTCGTGACTCCCGCGCCCGCCGACCTGACACCTCCGGCGAACGTCCAAAACCTGAGGAGAGGCGACACGACGCCTTAGTCGAACAGCTTCCTTCCTCCTCCGCACCCCCCGTCGCGGAACATCGCGGCGGGGGGTTTCCGTTTGCGCCGCCGGATCGGGCGGGACGCGTCAAGTCCCGCCCGTTTTTTTTGACTTGCTGGAGAAGGGGAGTTGGGGTGTGCAGAGTAACTCCACCCGCAAGGAATACCCCTCCATCCGGAGGCTTGCTCAAGATGTTGGGGTAGGGGTAGCCGAGGGTGAAACCCCCTGCCAGGGTAGTAAGGAGCGGGCCGTAAAAGCCTGATTCTGGGCAGGAACGGCCCTATAATAATGACTTCGAGGCGACGCGGCGCCCTTTTCCGTCCACACCAATGATCGGTTGGTGAGGTCAGCCCGGAGAAACGCCGCGTCGCCTTGATTTCCAAATCTCTTCCTATATCCTGTGAGTCGCGACCCGATCCCCTTCCCATCTTCTGGAGGAACTATGAAGCGTGCTGTGATCACTACCCTTGTCATGGGACTGCTCAGCCTGGGCGTGTTCGCCTCGAGCCCCTCAGGACTCGCCGTCGGCGAGAAGATCCAAGCTTTCCTCGTAAAGAACTGTGAAGGGGGAGATCCGTACTGCCAGGTGTGCAAGTATGGGAAGCGGCCGAAGCTGATCTCGGTCGGAGATCTGAGCGATCCGGCATGGATCGAGGATCTCAAGGCCCTTCAGACCCTGCACGAGAAGTACTCGAACGACGGGAAGGGACTGGCGGTGTTCGCGCTCGCAGCCAGCATCCACGATGGCAAGGCGACTCCGGTGACCGACAGCGAAGCGGCCCTGGTGCGTCTGAAGCAGATCAAGGAAGAGAACAAGCTCACCTTCCCCTTGGTCATCGCGCAGAACGCCGACGAAATCTACAAGGCCCAGGGGAAAGCCAACCAGGGGTACAAGATTTTCGAGGACTACTACAAGGTCACGGAGAGCCGGACCGTCATGTTCGGAGACAAGTCGAACACCGTGAAATACAACGCGGTGCTCACCGGAGACACCCACAAGCAGCTCTCGGAGCTGGAGTCGGTCCTGCAGAAGAGCCTGTAAGCGAGAGGATTCAAGCGCTCTCGAACGTGGCCTTGAGAGCTTCGTCGAGGGGCGTGATGGTGTAGTCCAAGTCGCGCCGGGCTTTCTCGGAAGAGAAAGCCCACGCGGTTCGCATGGAACGGACCAGGCCGCGTCTGAGCAGCGGTCTGGTCCGTGTCATTTTCGCAAGACCTTCGGACAAAGCGGCGAGCGGCGCCAGGGGGCCCACGGGAAAGCTCCTGAAGCGACGGGTATCTCCGGCCAGGCGTCCGATTCGCTCGATCAGGTTCCGTATCGAAACGTTTTCGCCTCCCAGAATGTAACCCTCCCCCGGCTCCCCTCGCCGCATCGCCAGCTGAATCCCTCGGGCTACATCGTCGCCGTAGACCACGTTCAACACGAGTCTCCCGCCATCCGGCAGCCAGTGCGGGACCCAACCGCGCTTGAATCGACGGCACCAGGTGAAGACCCGATTGGCATCCGAGACGTCGTGTGGCCCGTACACCGACGAGGGCATCACCAGAATCACCGGAAGCCCTTCGGCGGCGAACCGCGCCGCCTCCAGATGGGCGTAGTACTTCGTCCGATGATAGTCGCCGAGAAAGGAATTGCCGGTGACCTGGGATGTCTCGTCTTTGAGGGGGGAGGGATCGTTGCCATAGACGATGATGGAAGAGGAATAGACTAGCTTCCTGAGCCCCAGCTCCCGGGCGGAAGCGAGGACGTTCCGAGTCCCTAGAATGTTGCTCCTCTCATACTCCGACGGGTCCTTCCGATGTTGGACCAGCGCCGCGAGGTGATAACCCTCCTCGCAGCCCTCCATCGCCCTGCGAATCACGCCCGCGTCCCCGATATCGCCGCTGAAGATTCGCAACGGGGCCCCCTCCGGCATGCGGAGCATTCCGGGATCCCGGACGATCACGTGAATGCGGCGCCCCTCCGCCAGAAGGAGGGGGAGCAAGCGTTTACCGATGAATCCGGTGGCTCCGGAGAGGAAAATGGGCGCGTCGCTCACGGCTGGAGAGTCTAGCGAGTGCGAGGGCAGGTTGTCGAACGGGGAACCGAGGGAGCCCTGAACGAAGGCTCCCAGGGCGGCTTTGATGCTATAGTTTCCGCATGTCCGAAAGGGAGCTCAGCATCAGCCGGCACCCGAGGAGTCTCGGGGAAAACCGCTACATCTACGCGGTCCTGTCACGCAGGGCCCGCGGGATTTCGGTCGGGATCAACCTGAATCCCGACAAGATCTGCAATTTCGATTGCATCTACTGCCAGGTGGATCGCACCATCGCTTCACGGTTGCGGGAGGTGGACGAGCCTGTGCTCATGGCGGAGCTGGAATCGGTCCTGAGCCGAGCCAAGGAGGGCTCTCTCTACGAAGAGCCTCGGTTCGCGGCGCTTCCTCCCGGGCAGCGGCGCCTGGTCGACGTCAGTTTCGCCGGGGACGGGGAGCCTACGACCTACCCTCGTTTCCGCGAAGTCGTGGCGCAGGTCGCGGCGCTCAAGCGGCGCCTGGGTCTCGAGGGTCTCAGGATTTCAGTTCTGACCAATTGCACCGTCCTGGATCGTCCCGCGATCAAGGAAGCACTGGCGATCCTCGACGCCTCCGAGGGAGAAATCTGGGCCAAGCTGGATGCTGGCACGGAAGCCTATTATGAAAAGGTCTGTGTCCCGGGCGGCTCGAGGTTCGCCTCGATTCTCTCCAACATTAGGGAGACCGCTCGGCTCCGCCCGGTGGTCATCCAGAGCCTGTTCCTCAGATACCTCGGCGCCGGCCCTCCGAAAGATGAAATCGATGCCTATTGCCGGAGGCTGCGTGAGATCGAGGAGGCGGGGGGGAAGATCAAGCTCGTCCAAGTCTACACCGTGGCGCGCCGTCCAGCGGTCAGGGGAGTGGAGCCTCTCGCAGACGCGGAGGTGGCGGCGATTGCGCATCGAGTGCGCGAAAGCACCGGGCTGGAAGCGGAGACCTTCTACGGATCCACCGCCTGGCAGGAATGAAGCATGCCCCCGATCCCGGTGAGCCGCACCTACCTTCCGACCTGTCCACCCCACCGATAGAGCCAGCCGCCTTGTCCCTCGACCTCTCTCGCATCCGCATCGTCCTGGTCGACCCGAAAGTTCCGGAAAACGTCGGGATGACCGCACGCGCCATGATGAACTGCGGTCTTTCACGACTGGCTCTCGTGCGCCCCTCGGATCACCGCTCTCCGGCAGCGGTTCGGCCTGCCATGGAGGCCTATACGCTCGTGGAATCCGCGGAGGTCCATCCCGATCTCGATTCCGCCTTGACGGGCTCCAAGATGGTGGCGGGCACGACGCGGAGGACGGGCCAAGACCGCCATCCCCTCCTGACGCCGGCCGAGTGGATTCGAGATTTCCTCCCCCGGGCCCGCGGATCGGAGGTCTCGATCCTGTTCGGAACCGAGAAGGATGGATTGTCTCGCGAGGCGGTGGACCGATGCGATGTCCTGATCGGCATCCCCGCCCATGCCGGTTATCCTTCCTTCAATCTGGCCCAGGCGGTGCTTCTCGTCGCCTACGAGCTGTTCCGCGCTTCGCAGGATGTCCCTCCGGCAGCGTCCCCCATGGAACTGGCGGATCAGAAGCAGCGCGAGGAGTTCTATCGCCACCTGGAGGATGTCCTGCTCCGGATCGGGTTCCTGTACGAGAACAACCCCGGGAGGATCATGGGCTCCTTGCGACGTCTCTTCGGACGCACCGGACTGGAGGAGAGGGAGGTCCGGATTCTGCGCGGAATCTTGAGCCAGGTGGACTGGGCGCTGAAGTCGGCGCGGGACAGCGACCCCCACCGAGGCAGGTGA
>DASYRY010000217.1:0-3066 GCA_036004025.1 Candidatus Polarisedimenticolia bacterium
TCTCGCGTAGGACGGCGCGCTCGGGCATGAGAGTCTCCTTCGTCAGGAGGCGGAATTCTAGTAAAAGGGGGACGCTGGGTCAACGCATGGGCGCCCGGCTTCGCGAGATTAGTGATGGTTGTTGGGCGCGGGCTGGCGCCGGTTGAGCAGCTTCCGCTCGACGACGCCCAGGACGGTGAGAGTGAGGAAGATGAGCACGGTGCCCAGGAACGCCAGGAGGAGAAATCCTGAGCCGATTAGAAGGCCGATCGAAGCGACCACCCAGATCAACGCCGCCGTGGTGAGACCGGCGATCTGGCCGCGCGCCTGGATGATGGTTCCCGCTCCCAAGAAGCCGATCCCCGTCACCACCTGGGCCGCTACGCGCCCTGGATCGCCCGGCTTGCCCGCCTCGGCCAGGGTGCTCACGAGCAGCGAAACCAGCATGAAGTAGGTGGAGCCGAGGCAGATGAGAATGTTGGTCCGAAAGCCCGCAGATTTTCCCTTCAACTCCCGCTCCGCTCCGATGAGCCCGCCACAGACGATGGCCATTCCCGATTTGAGCAGGAACTCGTTCAGGATTTCGTGATGCGATGTCAGCTCGGGGAGCATGGGATTCTCCTGGGACCGGTCGGTGCCAACCGCCAATGTAGTTCCGCCGAAGTGCGCGGGCAAGATCATTCTCCCGGCGATTCCTCCGGGGCGAACGGTCGGGCGATGCCTTCGCGTGCGGCCTCCAGCGAGTTCGTCATGCGCCCTTCCAGCTTCACCGGGCTGCGATCGCGCAGGGCCTCCGCGGCCCGATAATGCGCCAGAGCCTCTTGACGCTTCCCGTCCTGATCGAGGATCTGTCCCGCCCAGACATGGCTCCATGCGACCGAAGTCAACTGGGTCCGGTTCCCCAGGCGGATGACCGTCTCGTACTCGGCGAGCGCAGAAGGCAAGCGCCTGAGAACGTGGTACGACTGGCCGAGCCAGAAGTGCGCCTCCAAGTTGGATTCGTCGATCCCGACCGCCTCCTTCAACACCTTCTCCGCCTCCTCGCCGGATCCGGAGGTGAGCAGCATGCGGCCACGCACGACCAGGTAGGGCACGGTTTCCTCCTGGACGACTCTCTTCACGACGTCTTGAGGGAGCCTGGGTCTGCCGGAAATGGAGAGGAATTCCTTCCACTCCGACTCGGCCTGGCGCAGGCTCACCCCGAATACTTCCTCGAATAGCCTCGCATTCCGCCCCTGATCCTCTGCATCGGGACTGTTGACCAGGGCCGAATAGGCTCGGCGAAATCTCTCCCAGCCTCGGGTCTCGATCAGGTAGCGGGTGAAGCAGGCGGCTTCCGGGTAGGCGATGCGAGGCCGCGTGAGGTCCTCGCCGAAGCTCGTGTAGTCCATCAGCTCGGAAAGGGGGATCAGGGCCCCCTCCCGCAGAAACCCCCTGCACCATTCCTCGACGTCCGCCTGGTACTTGCCCCCATTGTCGAAACTCTTTTCGCGCGACGTCGCCAGCCCTTCGGCCAGCAGGACGGGAGGCAATCCGATGTTCCCGGCCACGAGGTGCACGAGCTCGTGGGAAGGATCGATCTTCCGGCGAGGGCCATAGACCTCCACGATGGTCCTGCCGTAGGTCCACCCGTCACTGCGATGCCCGGTGAGCTTCCGGGCCGCCTCCGCGTCGGGATAGAAGAAGAGGATCGACTTGCCGGAAAGCTTGACGTCGAAGTTCTTGCACAGCTTCTCGAGGATCTTCTCGCGCTGGGGGATGATCCGCTCCAGGTCCTTCTCCACGTCGGAGCCGGGGAAGTAATAGATGACGAAGGAGGGACTCTCGCGGACCTTGAACGACGGATAGATTCGGCCTTCCCATTCCAGCCCGGTCGGCGAGAGGTACGAAGGCTGGAGAAGCATCTCGCCCCGGTAAGGAGCTTCGAAGAGGAATTCCCGGCTCTCGGTGAAGACGACCCTGTCGGATCCGCGCGCCTCGAGCTCCACCCTGAGGCGGCCGTGATCCGGGCGCACGAAGAAATCGACCCTGAAATCTCCGGATTGGTGCGGAGGAAGCAGGACCGGGTAGGTCACTTCCCAGACCACGCCCGAGATGGAGCCGGCGTAGAGCGTGCGGATATGGAGGGCGAGGCTCTCCGCCGAGGCTCGATCGTTTCGGTAGCGAAGCCGCAGGGTGTTCCTGCCCCAGGCGACCCTGGGAAATGCGAGCGGCTCGAGCAGAAGGTCAGGAGGCGTGGTTTCGGACTCCCAAGCCGGGAGCCGAAGCGGAAAGGCCAGGAGCAGGAAGACGAAGAGAATCGGGAGGAGGAGCCGACGGGGAAAGCGCATGACGGCTGGATTCTAGCACGCAGCCCCGCGCTGACCTCTAACGTCCCGGCTCGGAGCTTTCCGCGGGAAGTCCGGTCCCGCCGCCGTCGGGCCCGCTTTTTTCGGCGGGAGCTCGTTTCGAGGGATCGATGTCCAGGACGTAGGCGGCGGGCGACTGTGGGTTGTGATGCGCGTCTTTGAGAATCGTGCCGTCGGCCCAGGGAAAGCCCTGGACGAGAGCGCTGAAGACCGGAAGAAAGCGCTTGTGGTTTTCGATTACGAACTCCTGGTGCCCGAGAGACCCGCGTATGCGCTCCAGGTCCAGTTTCTCCGGATCGTTCTCCAGATGGATGAGCGGCTGCCGGGTGAAGGTCAGGAACCGGAGCGTCTCGGGCTGCTCGGTGTACAGGACGTGGACCGGATGATCCACGGCGCGGCTGGCCGCGTAGAGTCCCATGATGGTCTGTGGCGCCGCGTAGTAGAACATCGCCCGCGGACTGGCTCCCGCGCGCAGGAAGTACTGCTCGTATCCAAGCGCGGCGGCCGTGCCGAGCAGGAGCGCCAGGACTCCGGCGCGCACTCGTCCGGAAAGAATGGCATGCCGCCCGCCGACCATCGCTTCGAGGAAAAGCGCCCCCATCAGGCAGAGAAGCGGGAGGGTGACGATCATGCGCGTCAAGCTGGGCCCCGCGACTCCCACGGTGAGAAGGGTCGTGGCGTAGAGCGTGAGGATCATGGCTTCCCCCTCGCCGCAGCGCCTCAGGAAGCTCAAGGCAGT
>DASYRY010000218.1:0-3751 GCA_036004025.1 Candidatus Polarisedimenticolia bacterium
GGGTTTTTCTGCTGATCGCGGCCGTGGCTCCGCCGGCGCTGGCGAGCCAGATCAGCACCACCATCACGACTGCGAGCGACAACGAAGTCATGGAACGCTGCGATCAGATCAAGATCCGGTTCGGCGACCGGGGCGGCGATCTGCCGATAGCGCGGGGGGAGGAGGAGCTGAAGATGGCGCGGACCCCGGGCCGGCCTCTCACGCTCGAGCTGTCCGACGGCTGCGGCATGAGGATTCAGGAAGGGGATGGGAACGAATACGAGATCCGGGTCTGCAAGGCGGCCGGCGCGGGAAGCTCCGAGAAGGCTCGACGGGCGCTGCAAGAGATTTCGGTCTCGCGGAGCGGGTCCCGGCTCTCCATCCAGGGACCGGAGGACGGGAACTGGCTCGCCTACCTGCTGGTGAAGGCGCCAAAGGACGCGGAGATGGAGCTGGTCACCCAGAACGGCGAAATCGGACTGACGGGAGTGTCGGGGAAGATCCGCGCCCGCTCGCAGAATGGACCGATCGCCCTGACGAAGTGCTCTCATGAAGTCCGCGCCACGACGCAGAACGGCCCCATCTCGCTGACCGGGGGGAGCGGCGATTTCCGGTTGAAGGCGGAGAACGGTCCCATCTCCGTCGATCTGTCCGGCGGGGGCTGGCGGGGAGAAGGACTGGAAGTGAGCACCGAGAATGGACCGCTGTCATTGAAGCTCCCTGGGAACTTCAAGACGGGGATCCGGGTCGAGGTCGCCAGCCAATCGGCGGTGAACGTCGACTGCGAGGCCCCGGAGTGCCGCGAGGCGAAGTGGACCTGGAATCAGGACACCCGGAGGATCGAGTTCGGGCGCCAGCCGGCGACGGTCAGGATGACGACCGTCAATGGTCCGGTCTCAATCCAGTCCCGCTCGGTCGAGTTCTGAGGCCAGGCTGGGAGACCATTCACATAATAATGATAGGGGGAACCCTCATCTCTCCCCCTTAGCGTGCTTTCTACCCCCCAGGTAGAAAGGGCGGGCCGGTGAGGAGCCTGGAAGGCCCACCGGCCCGCTCGGTTTTGCGGCGGCCGGCGCAGCGTGCGTGCCGATCCGGATCTGATTTAGACTGTATCTCAACATGAAAAACCTCGACGGCGGGCCTCCCCGCGTGCTGATCGCCGACGATCAGTCCGATGTCCTCGTCTCCCTTCGCCTTCTCATGAAAGGGGAAGGCTACCGCATCGAGACCGCCTCGTCGCCCGCCGGAGTCCTGGCGGCGCTCGAGACGGAGGACTTCGACGTCCTGCTCATCGATCTCAACTATGCCCGGGACACCACCTCGGGCCTCGAGGGGCTCGACCTCCTCTCCCGGATCCAGGCCCTGG
The DNA here is from genome assembly GCA_036004025.1 of Candidatus Polarisedimenticolia bacterium. Classification (GTDB taxonomy): domain Bacteria; phylum Acidobacteriota; class Polarisedimenticolia; order Gp22-AA2; family AA152; genus AA152. Next base: position 1,346 of record DASYRY010000218.1, read on the forward strand.
ACAGCACGCTGCCGGTCGTAGTGATGACCGCATGGGGCAGCGTGGAGCTGGCGGTCCAGGCGATGCGACGCGGAGCGAGGGACTTCGTCCAGAAGCCGTGGGAGAACGAGCGGCTGCTCGCCATCCTCCGGACCCAGGTGGAGCTGGGGCGGGCGCTGCGCAAGGGGCGCCTTCTGGAGGCGGAGAACCGCGCCTTGCGGGACGAAAGATCCCCGGAGATGGTGAGTGCGTCTCTGGCGATGCAACCCGTCCTCCAGGTGATCGCGCGCGTCGGCCCTTCCGACGCCAACGTCCTCATCACCGGGGAGAATGGAAGCGGCAAGCAGGTGGTGGCCCAGGCTCTTCATGCCGCGTCGTCCCGCTCGGCCCGGCCCATGGTCACGGTGAACGCGGGGGGTCTTTCGGAAGGGGTGTTCGAGAGTGAGCTGTTCGGTCACGTGAAAGGAGCCTTCACCGACGCGAAGACCGATCGCGTCGGGCGCTTCGAGCTCGCCGATGAAGGGACCCTCTTCCTGGACGAGATCGCCAACATCTCTCCCAAGCAGCAGTCGAGGCTGCTGCGGGTCCTCGAGACCGGAGAGCTGGAGCGGGTCGGCTCCTCGCGCACGCGCAAGGTCGACGTCCGAATCCTCTCCGCCACCAACGCGGACCTGGCCGAGGAGGTCGCCACCGGGCGCTTTCGCCAGGACTTGCTCTTCCGGCTCAACACGATCGAGATCCGCGTGCCGCCGCTGCGCGAGCGGCGGGAGGACATCCCGCATCTTGCCGCTCTTTTCCTGCGCCAGCACTCACAGCGGTATCGCAAGAAAATCGGCGGCTTCGATCCCGCGGCGCTGGAAGCCCTGGGCGAGCACCCCTGGCCGGGGAACGTCCGCGAGCTGGACCACGCCGTGGAGCGCGGCGTCCTGATGGCCGCGGGGGAGCTGGTCCGCGCCTCGGACCTGTCGCTGCGCGCCGGAGGGCGCGAGGTGTCGCGGCGGCTCGAGGAGATGGGGCTCGAGGAGGTCGAGTTCTACCTTATCAAGAAGGCCCTCGCAAAATTCGGCGGCAACGTGAGCCAGGCCGCCCAGGCGCTCGGTCTCTCCCGCAGCGCTCTTTACCGGCGCATCCAGCGATTCGGTCTATGAGTCCCCAGCGACCCCCGAGGCGAAGGCGCATGAGCTTCGAGGGGCGGATCCTGGGGCTGGCCCTCCTGACCGGATGCTTCGGCACGATCGCGGCCCTCGCCCTGGTCTGGACCGGCGATTTCACCCCGAAGGTCCAGTGGACGCTCACCACCTTCCTCGGGATCCTCTGGCTGAGCTTCGCTTTCCACCTGCGCCAGCGGATCGTCATGCCGCTGCAGACCCTCTCGAACCTCCTCGCCGCTCTGCGCGAAGAGGATTTCTCCATCCGGGCCCGCGGCGCTCGGCGCGGCGACGCGCTGGGCGACGTGATGATCGAAGTGAACGCCCTCGCCGAGACGCTGCACCACGAGCGCCTCGGGGCTCTTGAGGCCGGGGCGTTGCTGCGCAAGATCATGCTCGAGATCGACGTGGCGGTCTTCGCGTTCGATCCCGAGGGAAGGGTGCGACTGGCGAACCGGGCCGCGGAGAAGCTGCTGGCACAGCCGGCGGAGCGGCTGATCGGCCGTAGCGCCTCGGAGCTGGGACTGGAGGAATGCCTCACCGAAGACTCGCCGGGCACTTTCGAGCGCTCCTTCCCCGGCGGTTCCGGCAGGTGGGAGGCGCGCAGAAGCCTCTTCCGCCAGGGAGGTCTCCCGCTGCAGATGCTGGTGATCACCGATCTGAGCCGGGCTCTCAGGGAGGAAGAGCGCCAGGCGTGGCAGCGGCTCATCCGGGTCCTGGGGCACGAGCTGAACAACTCCCTCGCCCCCATCCAATCGATCGCCGGCAGCCTGGTGAACCTCATGGATCGGCGACCGGCGCCGGCGGATCGCGACGAGGATCTGAAGCGCGGACTGGCGGTCATCGCGGCCCGCTCCGAGGCGCTGAACCGGTTCATGGACGGATATGCGCGGCTTGCCCGGCTTCCTCGCCCGGTCCTGCGCTCGGTCGATCTCGGCGCTTTGATCCGGAGAGTCGCCGGCTTGGAGATCCGCAAGATCGTGAGCGTGGATCCGGGGCCCGACATGATGGTTCGGGCGGATGCGGATCAGCTCGAGCAGCTCCTGATCAATCTGGTGCGCAACGCGGTGGACGCGGCGCTGGAGACCGGCGGAGCGGTGCGGGTGGGCTGGGGAAGGAACGGGGACCACTTCGATCTCTGGGTCGAGGACGAAGGACCCGGCCTCTCCAATACCTCGAACCTCTTCGTCCCGTTCTTCACCACCAAGGCGGGTGGATCCGGCATCGGGCTGGTCCTCAGCCGGCAGATCGCCGAAGCCCATCGCGGCACCCTCGTCGT
>DASYRY010000219.1:0-6587 GCA_036004025.1 Candidatus Polarisedimenticolia bacterium
TGACGCTGGACGGCAAGAGGATCATGGAGCCGGCCACCTATTCCGCGGTGGTGGTGATGGTCATTGTCACCACGATTGTCACCCCCCGCGCTGCAGTGGAGCCTGGCACGGAAGACGCAGCGCCGGTGAGGTATAGGGAAATGTCATACCGCCCGAACGACTCCCTGGCCCTCTCTTCGAGACGGAGCTCCCCTATGATGGAAGGGAGGCGATCACAACTCCAAGCAGTCGAAGAGGATAGACTTCCGCTTCGTTGACAGCCGCCGCGCCCGGATGCTAACCTGCGCGTCCGGCATTCAGGAAAAACAAGCGGTCTCGATCCGTCGGGGGCCCAGGACCGAGCCTCTTCGGCATCTCAGGGAGGAGACTTTCGCGTGTCCGATCGCTTTTTCCCGCTTTTCATCCAGCTCGCTATCGCCTCGGGCATGGCGGCGGGAATCCTTCTTCTCTCCTGGCTTCTGGGGAAGAAAGCGGCGCGTCGGGGCCATACTGACTTGAGCCCGTACGAATGCGGGCTGCCCCTCTTCGAGGAAGCGCGCAAGCCCTTCTCCGTGAAGTTCTACCTCGTTGCCATTCTCTTCATCCTGTTCGACATCGAAGCCGCCTACCTGTTCCCCTGGGCGACCGTCTTCCGGCAGCTGGGCCCCCCGGCGTTCTTCCAGATGGCGGTTTTCATCGGAGTGCTGCTGCTGGGTTACTTCTACATCCTGCGCCGTGGCGCGCTGGACTGGAACTGAAGGGATGGGCTCCGAGCCACGCGAGGTCGAGAGAGTTCGGGAGCGCTTCGCCGGCGCCCTGCAGGACGTCGTCTATTTCCGAGGCGAAGATACCCTGGTCGTCGCGCCGGAAAAGATCGTGGAGATCTGCCGGTTCCTCAAGGAGGATCCGGAGATGGCCTTCGACTTCCTGGCGGACATCACCGGGATTCATTACCTGGAGCGTGAGTACAGCTTCGAGGTGATCTATCACTTGCTCTCCCTCGCGCGGCGCCGCAGGCTTCGCTTGCGAACTCGGCTGGGAGAGGAAGGGGTGATCGACTCCGTCACTTCCGTCTGGCGCGGGGCCAACTGGCACGAGCGCGAAGCGTACGACCTCGTGGGGGTGCGCTTCACGGGACACCCCGACCTTCGCAGGATTCTGATGCCGGACGATTACCAGGGGCACCCGCTGCGCAAGGACTTTCCCCTGGAGCAGTGATCTCGAGCCGAGGGATGCCGGTGCAAGAGATGGAAAAGACCACTCCTTCCGATCCGCTCTCTCCCGAGACGGTCACCATCAACATGGGGCCCCAGCATCCCAGCACCCACGGGGTGCTGCGGCTGGTGGTCGAGCTGGACGGCGAGGTCGTCAAGAAGGTCGTCCCGCACCTGGGCTACCTCCATCGGGGGATGGAGAAGATTGCCGAGAGCATGACCTACCATCAGTTCATCCCCTACACCGATCGGCTGGATTACCTGGCGCCGCTCTCGAACAACGTCGCATTCGTTCTCGCGGTGGAGAAGCTGATCGGGCTGGAAGTGCCGCCCCGTTGCCGGGCCATCCGGGTGCTGTGTTGCGAGATCGCGCGGATTTCCGCTCATTTGCTCTGGCTGGGCACCGGCGCGCTGGATCTGGGCGCCGCCACGGTCTTCTTCCATACCTTCCGCGAGCGCGAGACCCTCTACAACTTCATCGAGATGATCACCGGCACCAGGCTCACCACCAGCTACCCCAGGGTGGGCGGTCTGGCCCGGGACATCCCCGAGAAGCTCCTCCCGCAGCTCCAGAAGTTCCTCGAGACCTTTCCGGCCACTCTGAAGGAATACGAAGACCTCCTCACCCGGAACAAGATCTGGCTGAAGCGGACCGAGAACATCGGCAAGATCTCGGCCGCCGACGCCATCGAGCTGGGATTGTCGGGTCCCAACCTGCGCGCTTCGGGCGTCGAGTACGACGTGCGCAAGGCCTTCCCCTATTCCGGCTACGAGCAGTACCGGTTCGACGTCCCCACCGGCGGCACAGGCGACTGCTACGACCGGTATCTGGTGCGCATCGAGGAGATGCGCCAGAGCGTGGAGATCCTGAAGCAGGTGGTGGCCACCCTTCCCGCCGGTCCCGTCAACGCCGACGATCCCAAGGTCGTGCTCCCGACCAAGCGCAAGGTCCTCACGAGCATGGAAGAGCTGATCCACCAGTTCATCATCGTCACGGAGGGATTCCCGGCGCCGACCGGAGAGGTCTACCAGGCCATCGAGGCGCCGAAGGGAGAGCTGGGCTTCTACATCAAGAGCGAAGGAGAGAAGTCTCCCTACCGGATGAAGATCCGCTCTCCATCATTCGTGAGCCTGCAAGCCGTACCGCTCATGTCGGAAGGAATGATGGTCTCCGACCTGATTGCCATCGTCGCCAGCCTGGACCCCGTCATGGGGGAGGTGGACCGGTGAATCCCTCGGAAGAGACGCGCAAGCGGATCGACGCCGCTATCAAGGAGTATCCCCGCCCGCGATCCGCCCTGCTGGCCGTGCTCCACCTGATCCAGGCGGAGCGGGGATACGTCGCCAAGGAAGACCAGGAGTGGGTGGCCCAGCGGATGCAGCTCCCCTCCGCGGAGGTCGCTGGGGTCGTCTCCTTCTACACGATGTTCCGGACCGCTCCACCGGGGCGGCATCACCTCCAGGTCTGCCGCACGCTCTCCTGCCAGCTGCGCGGCTGTCGCGAGCTGCTGCAGCACATCCGGGCGAAGCTGGGTATCGCGGAGGGCGGCGTGACGCCGGACGGCCGCTTTTCCTTGGTGACGGTGGAGTGTCTGGGATCCTGCGGGACGGCGCCGATGATGCAGGTCAACGACGATTATCACGAGAACCTGACCCGCGATGGGCTGGACGCCCTGCTGGATTCCATGAAATGAGCCACGACGCATACTCTCCGCTTCTTCTGAAGAACATTCACCGGGCGGACTCCGCGACCCTCGCGGCTTACCGCGAGTCGGGAGGATACCGGGCCCTGGAGCGGGCCTTGAAGGAGATGTCGCCCGAGCAGGTGCTGGAAGAGGTCAAAGCCTCGGGGCTTCGCGGCCGCGGCGGCGCGGGGTTCCCCACCGGCATGAAGTGGAGCTTCATGCCCAAGGGGGAGGGGGAGAAGTATCTGGTCCTCAACGCCGACGAGAGCGAGCCCGGCACGTTCAAGGATCGGCTCCTCATGGAGCGGGATCCGCACCTCGTGCTGGAGGGATTCCTGATCGGATGCTACGCGGTGGGCTGCCGGCACGGCTACATCTATATAAGGGGAGAGTTCGTCCATGCCCATCGGGTCCTCCTCAAGGCCGTGGAGGACGCCCGCGCAGCGGGACTGGCGGGCAAGAACATCCTCGGCTCCGGCTTCGACTGCGAGATCACCCTCTACCGGGGGGCGGGCGCCTACATCTGCGGCGAGGAGACCGCCCTTCTCGAATCCCTCGAAGGGAAGCGTGGCATGCCGCGCCTCAAGCCCCCGTTCCCGGCGCAGGTCGGGCTGTACGGGAAGCCCACTTCCGTCAACAACGTGGAGACGGTCGCCAACGTGCCGCTCATCGTGGAGATGGGCTCCTCCTGGTACGCGAGCATCGGACGTCCCAAGAACACCGGTCCCAAGCTCTATTGCGTCTCCGGGCACGTGCGCCGGCCCGGGGTCTACGAGTTCCCCCTGGGAGTTCCTCTGAAGGAGCTCGTTTTCGAGCATGCCGGCGGGATGCTGCGCAAGGATCGGCCTCTGAAAGCGGTGGTCCCGGGCGGCTCCTCGGTGCCCATCCTTCCCGCGGAAAAGTGCGACGTGCTGATGGATTTCGACTCGCTGGCCGCGGCGGGGACGATGCTCGGATCGGCGGGCGTGATCGTGATGGACGATTCGGTCTGCATGGTCGATGCTCTGCTGAACCTGGCGCGCTTCTACGCCCACGAGTCCTGCGGCCAGTGCACTCCCTGCCGGGAAGGGTGCGGGTGGTACGTCCAGATCCTGGATCGGCTCGAGCGTGGCGAGGGAAAATCCTCGGACCTCGATCTTCTCCTGGACCTGAGCGACCGGATCCAGGGAAACACGATCTGCCCGCTGGGCGACGCGGTGGCGATGCCGGTGCGCAGCTACGTGAACGTTTTTCGGGACGAGTTTCAGCACCACGTGACCCAGAAGAGGTGCCTGGCGAAGCCGGCGACGGCGTCGCGGTAGGGCGGGAATCGAGGAGGGCATGGCGGATTCACAGCGCGAGCCGGTGACGCTGACCATCGACGGGAGGAGTGTCACCGTTCCAGCCGGCACCAACCTGATCGAGGCGGCGCGCACGCTCGGGATCGAGATTCCCCACTTTTGCTACCACCGGAATCTCTCCATCGCGGGCAACTGCCGCATGTGCTTGGTGGATATCGAGAAAGTCCCCAAGAACCAGATCGCTTGCTCCACGAGCGTGGCGCCCGGCATGGTGGTGCGGACCCGGAGCGAGAAGGCGGTGAAGGCGCGCCAGGGCGTGATGGAGTTCCTGCTCATCAACCATCCCCTGGACTGCCCGATCTGCGATCAGGCGGGGGAGTGCGTGCTGCAGGATTTCTCCTACCACTACGGCACCGGGGGCAGCCGCTTCGAGGGAGAGAAAGTCCACAACGAAAAGAACGTGGATATCGGACCGCACATCGTCTTCGACGGCGAGCGATGCATCAAGTGCACCCGCTGCATCCGCTTCTGCGACGAGGTCACGCACACGCACGAGCTGGCGCTGTTCAGCCGCGGCGATCACACGATCATCGGGACGTTCCCGGGCAGCCGTCTGGACAACGATTACTCGGGCTGCACCGTGGACCTGTGTCCCGTCGGGGCTCTCACGCTGAAGGAGTTCCGGTTCCGCCAGCGCGTCTGGTTCCTGGAGAACACGCCCTCGGTCTGCGCCGGCTGCGGGCGCGGCTGCAACGTGGATCTGGCGATCAACGAGAATCGGATCTGGCGGATGACGCCGCGCGAGAACGACGCGGTGAACCGGAGCTGGATGTGCGACGAGGGGAGGCTCTCCTTCTTGCGCTATCAGCAAACCGAGCGGCTGGGCCGGGCGCGGGCCGAGGCGACGGGGGCGGGAGGCGCGCGGGAGATCCCGCCCGAGCCGGCCTGGGAAATGGCCGCGGCGACGCTCGGGGAGATCGCGCGCAAGCACGGGGGAGGCACCATCGCGGGGATCACCTCCGGGCACGCCACGCTCGAAGAGCAGGCCGCGCTGTCCGAGCTGATCGCGCGGGCCGGCGGCAGCCGTATCGCGCTGCCGGTGCACGAGCGGGGAGAAGACGACGCGCTGCTCATCCGGAAGGACAAGACCGCGAATGCCGCCGGCGCCCGGCTCGCCGGAGGAGCCAATTGCTCCATGGAGGAGCTGCTCTCGGCGGTGCGCACGGGCCAGGTCCGGGCCCTGGTGGTCCTGCGCGAAGATCCCCTAGCCGACTTCGGGGAGGAGGCTAAAGTGGCGCGCGGCGCCCTCGATTTCCTCTTGACCCTGGATTGGCGCGTCACGCCGACCGTGAACGCCTCGGACCTGGCGCTTCCGGTATCCGCTTACGGTGAGATGGACGGCAGCATCGTCAACTTCGAAGGAAGGCTCCAGCTCCTGCGCCCGGGCCTGCGTCCCTACCAGGAGAGCGATCCGGCCTGGCGGCCTCTTCTGGAGATCGCCTCCAGGCTCGGCGGCTCGGCGGTGCCGAAGAGTTTCCGCGAGGCCTTCCGCTGGACCGCGTCCCGCGTGCCGCTTTTCGCCGGGATCGACACTCCCGCGGTAGGAAAGCTCGGCCTCCAGCTCGATTCGACCTCCTCCCCCCGCGGGGAGGCCTGAAGTGGATTCTATTTCCCTCTCTCTGGTCATCGAGTCGCTCGTCAAGATCGCTTTCGTCGTCGGCCTGGTCATGGGGGGCGTGACCTACATGACTTGGGTGGAGCGACGGGTGGCCGGGATCATCCAGGACCGGCTCGGCCCGAACCGAGTGGGCCCCGCGGGGCTGCTCCAGCCGATCGCGGATGGCATCAAGTTCCTGTTCAAGGAAGACATCGTCCCGCCGCAGGTCTACAAGCCGCTTTACATCCTGGCCCCGGCGCTGAGCCTGATTCCGGCCCTCGTGGGCTCGGCGATGATCCCCTTCGGCGACACGCTCCACCTGTTCGGCCGGGACATCGCGCTGCGCGTCGCGGACCTGAACGTAGGGATCCTCGTCATCTTTGCCGCTTCGGCGATGGGCGTGTATGGCATCGCGCTGGCGGGCTGGGCCTCCAACAACAAGTACTCCCTCATGGGAGGCCTGCGCTCCTCGGCGCAGCTCATCAGCTACGAGCTGCCGATGGGACTCTCGGTCGTGGGCGTCCTCATGGCGGCGGGATCGCTGAGGCTCGGCGACGTTGTCGCGGCGCAAGCGGGCTTCCGATGGAACATCTTCTTCCAGCCGATCGGGGCCCTGGTGTTCCTCATCTCCGCCTTCGCGGAGACCAACCGGGCCCCCTTCGACCTGCCCGAGTGCGAATCCGAGCTGGTGGCGGGGTATCACACCGAGTACTCGAGCATGAAGTTCGCCATGTTCATGATGGCGGAGTACGCCAACATGATTACCGCAGCC